>DATHZW010000339.1:0-6030 GCA_035458405.1 Steroidobacteraceae bacterium
GGCAGCTGCTGAAAACCCTCGGGATTTCCCGCCCGATGATCTCCCTCCACGAGCACAACGAACGCGAGAGGGTGCCGGACCTGCTGGACCGCCTGAGGCGGGGCGAGGACATCGCGCTGGTGAGCGATGCCGGCACGCCGCTGGTCAGCGACCCGGGATTTCACCTGGTCCGCGGCGCGATCGAGGCTGGCCTGGTGGTCAGCCCGGTGCCGGGCCCCTGCGCCGCGATCGCCGCGCTGAGCGTGTCGGGACTTGCCACCGACCGCTTCTGCTTCGAGGGATTCCTGCCGCAGCGGCCGGCTGCGCGCCGGTCGCGGTTGGCCGGCCTGGCGACGGAGACGCGCACGCTGGTCTTCTACGAGGCGCCGCAGCGTCTCGCCGCCAGTCTCGCGGACGCTGCGGCGACGCTCGGCGCCGGGCGCCGGGCGGCCATCGCGCGCGAACTGACCAAGCTGCACGAGAGCCTCTACCATGGGACCCTGGGCGAGCTGGCTGCCCGCGCGGCGCAGGACGCGGACATGAGCCGTGGCGAGATCGTGCTGGCCGTCGCCGGTGCGGACGCTGCGCCGGCGGGCTTGGCCGGGGAAGTCGACCGGGTGCTGAAAGCCTTGCTCAAGTCGCACTCTCCGTCGCAGGCCGCGGCGCTCGCCGCAGAAATTACCGGCGCCCGGCGCAACGAGTGTTACGCGCGGGCGCTCGCGCTTTCCGGCGAATGATTTCCCGCGCCGCTTGAATACCTTCACCAAAGCCCCTATCTTGCCTGCGGGAGTCGGCCAGGCAACCGCTGTTTTCCAATGGAAAATGGAGGAAAGTCCGGGCTCCACAGGGAAAGGCGCCAGGTAACGCCTGGGGGGCGAGAGCCCACGGAAAGTGCAACAGAAAGCAAACCGCCCAAGCGTGCGTTTTCGCACGACGGCAAGGGTGAAAGGGTGCGGTAAGAGCGCACCGCGTCGGCGGTAACGTCGACGGCACGGCAAACCCCGCCTGGAGCAAGGCCAAATAGGGAAGCACGCAGCCTTGTGCTGCAGCGCGCGGCCCGCGCGTGTTTCCGGGTAGGCTGCTTGAGGTGCACGGCGACGTGCATCCCAGAGGAATGGTTGCCCACGACAGAACCCGGCTTACCGGCCGACTCCCACTTCTCACCACGTTTTCGCGCCGAAGCGGCCAGGATGGGCCAGACTCTCATAAGCAGCGCGAAGTTCATGCCATAAGTGACTGATTTACAGGCGCCCTGCGGCGCCTTTTCCTGCATTAAAGATCCGCTCTAAGTCTCTGAGCAGCAAGAAATTTTTTTTCGAGAAGGCGTTGACCCCCGGCACTCGTCTGCCTATAGTGGCGCGAAGTGGGAAAAAGTGGGAGGAAATGGGAGCAAATCCCGTTCCTGAACTGTGTTTCGCGGCGCAAACAAAGTCACGCTGGATGCCAAGGGCCGGATGGTCATGCCCACCCGGTACCGCGAGCGCTTGCTCGAGCGCTGCCAGGGAAAGCTGGTAATCACGGTCGACCGGGATCAGTGCCTGCTCCTCTATCCACTGCCTGACTGGGAGGAGATCGAGCGCAAGTTGATGCGGCTGCCGACGCTGAACGAACAGGCGCGCCGGCTGCAGCGGCTCATGGTCGGACACGCCGCGGACGTCGAGCTGGACGGACACGGGCGCGTCCTGCTGCCGCCGAAGCTGCGCGAGTTCGCGCACCTCGAGCGCAACGCGATCCTCATCGGACAGGGCGCCCGCTTCGAGTTGTGGGACGAGCAGAGGTGGGACGAGCGCCGCGACGAGTGGCTGAACGCCGGGCACCCGGCGGATCTGCTGCCGCCCGAGCTCGGCTCGCTGTCGTTGTAAGACCCGCGAGCCGTGGCAGGCAACGCGGGCGGGGTTTCAGGCGGCGCGGCCGGACACGCGCCGGTGCTGCTGGACGAGGCGCTTGACGCGCTCGCCCTGCGGCCCGACGGGTTCTATGTCGACGCAACGTTCGGTCGCGGGGGGCACACACGCGCCATCCTCGCGCGGCTTGGGGAACAGGGGAAACTGCTTGCCATCGATCGTGACCCGCAGGCTGTCGTCGCCGCGAAGGCGTTGCTCGGCGCGGATCCGCGGGCCAGCGTCGTGCACGCTCCGTTCTCCCGGCTGGCCGACGCGATCGGCGAGGCTGGCCGCCCGGCGGACGGCATCCTGCTCGATCTTGGCGTCTCCTCGCCGCAGCTCGACGACGCCGGGCGCGGCTTCAGCTTCCTGCGCGACGGGCCGCTCGACATGCGAATGGATCCTGGCAGCGCCGAGAGCGCTGCCGCGTGGCTTGCACGGGCCAGCGAGCGGGAGATCGCGACGGTGATCTCCCGACTCGGTGAAGAACGCTTCGCTCGCCGCATCGCCCATGCCATCGTCGTCGCCCGCACCGAGGCGCCGATTGCGACGACGGGTCGACTGGCCTCGGTCATCTCGCAGGCCGTGCCCACGCGCGAACCCGGCAAGCACCCGGCGACGCGCACGTTCCAGGCGCTGCGCATCCACGTCAACCGCGAACTCGAGGAACTCGAGCAGGTCCTGCCGCAGGCCGTCGACAGCCTCGCGCCCGGCGGGCGCCTCGTGGTGATCAGCTTTCATTCGCTCGAGGACAGGATGGTGAAGCGCTTCATGCGCCGTGCCTCGCAGGACGACCCGGCCTGGGCCGGCCTGCCCGCGGTGCCCGCGCACGCGCGCGCGCGCCTGCGCCTGGCCGGCCGCGCGGTTTTCCCGGGCGAGGACGAAGTCCGGCGCAATCCGCGCGCCCGCAGCGCGGTCCTGCGGGCGGCCGAGAGGGTCGAGGCATGAAGCCCGGACGCCTGCTGCTGTTCGCCCTGCCGCTGCTGTGGCTCGCCGTGCTCGCCTCCGCGGTCACCGTCGTCTTCGTCCGCCACGAGGCGCGCAACCTGTTCACGGAACTGGAGCGGCTGTCGGACGAGCGCGACGAGCTCAACATCGAGTGGGGCCAGCTGCAACTCGAGCAGAGCGCCTGGTCGAACCATGGCTTCGTCGAGCGGGTGGCCAGCGACAAGCTGCGGATGACGCTGCCGCAGCCGGCTGAAGTCAGGATCGTCACGCCATGAAGCGCAGGCGCGACACGGGAGAGTTCGATCCGGACCGGTTCCGCAGCCGCGCGCGGCTCGTCGTGGCGAGCCTGGCGCTGATCGCCTGCGCGCTGGTTGTGCGGGCGGTGCACCTGCAGGTGCTGGACCAGGAATTCCTCGCCCAGGAAGGCGACAAGCGCTACCTGCGCGAGGAAAAGATGGCCGCGCACCGGGGCGCCGTGGTCGATCGCTTCGGCGAGCCGCTGGCGGTCAGCACGCCGGTCGATACCGTGTGGGTCAACCCGCAGGTGCTGGCGCAGTCGCCCGACGAGATTCCCCGGCTGGCCAAGGCGCTCGAGCGCGACTCGCGCTGGCTGGCCCAGCGGGTGACCAGCAACCTCGACCGCCAGTTCCTGTACGTCGCACGGCACATGGATCCCGCCGCCGCGGCCCGCGTCAAGGCGCTGGGCATCCCCGGCGTCGAGCTGATGCGGGAATACAAGCGCTACTACCCGAACGGCGAGGTGACCGGCCACGTGCTCGGCTTCACCAACCTCGACGAGGCCGGGCAGGAAGGCCTCGAGCTGGCCTACAACCAGTCGCTGGCCGGGGTCGACGGACTCAAGCGCGTGATCAAGGACGCGCGGGGCCGCACGGTCGAGAACGTCGAGAGCGTTCGCGCGCCGCGGCCGGGCGAGGACCTCGAGACCAGCATCGACCTGCGCATCCAGTATCTCGCCTACCGCGAGCTGAAGTCGGCGATCCGCGACAACCGCGCCCTGGCGGGATCCGTGATCGTGCTCGACGTGCAGACGGGCGAGGTGCTGGCGATGGTCAACCAGCCGTCGTTCAATCCCAACGACCGCTCCCAGTACGAGGTGTCCCGCTACCGCAACCGCGCAGTCACGGACATCATCGAGCCGGGCTCGAGCATCAAGCCCTTCATCCTGGCGGCGGCGCTGGGTTCGGGCCGCTACCGCCCCAGCACCGTCGTCGATACCTCGCCGGGCTCGGTCCGCGTCGGCATCAAGACGATCACGGACAAGCACAACCTCGGCGCGGTCGACCTGAGCACGATCCTGGCGCGTTCCAGCAACGTGGGGATGGCCAAGATCGCGCTGTCGCTGGAGCCCGAGCAGATCCACACGACGCTGACCCGGCTCGGCTTCGGGCAGGTCACGGCGAGCGGCTTTCCCGGCGAATCCGCCGGCCTGCTCAGCGGCGCCTCGCACTGGCGGCCGATCGGCATCGCGACGCTGGCCTACGGCTACGGGTTGTCGGTCACGCCGCTGCAGCTGGCGCAGGCCTACGCCACCATCGGGTCCTTCGGCGTGCGCAGGCCGATCACCTTCCGCCACGTCGAGGGTCCGGTTCCCGGTGAGCGCGCGCTCGAAGAGCCGGTGGCGCGCGACCTGATCGGCCTGCTCGAACACGTGGTCAGCAAGGAGGGCACGGGCATCAAGGCCACCGTGCCCGGCTACCAGGTCGCCGGCAAGACCGGCACCGCCTGGAAGGCGTCGGGTGGCGGCTACTCGCAGAACCGCTACACCGCGGTGTTTGCCGGCGTCGTGCCCGCCTCCCGGCCGCGGCTCGCGGCCATCGTGCTGATCGACGAGCCGAGCGGCAGCCTGTACTACGGCGGCGACGTCGCCGCCCCGGTCTTTGCCTCGGTCATGTCCGGCGCGCTGCGGCTGATGGGCGTGGCGCCGGACGACCTCAGCGGCGTCGAGTCGGCGACCATCGTGCAGGCGACGCCATGAGCACGACGCCCCCACACACGGTCAGCCTGGCCGCGCTGCTCGGCGATCTCGCCGCAGCGCCGCCGGTCGCCGTGTCGGGCCTCAGGCTCGATGGCCGCGACATCCGGCCGGGCGACGCCTTCGTCGCGGTCCAGGGCCTGAGTTCGCATGGCCTCGACTTCGTGGCGCAGGCCGTCGAGCGCGGCGCAGGCGCCGTCCTGTTCGATCCAGCCGAGGCTGCCGCGCCGTCCCTGCCGCCGGGAATCGTCGCGGTCGCAGTGCCGGCCCTCAGGGCCCGGCTGGGCGAGATCGCGGATCGCTGCTACGGATCGCCGAGTACCCGGTTGTCGATCGCCGGCGTCACCGGCACCAACGGCAAGACCACCTGCGCCTGGCTGCTGGCCAGCGCGGCGTCCGCGCTCGGCGCCAGGACCGCGTACGTCGGCACGCTGGGCGCCGGATTCCCGCCGTCGGTCGCGGCGACGACCCATACGACGCCCGACGTCCTGGGCGTGCACCGCGTCCTGTCGGAAGTCGCTGCGGCCGGTGCCGCGCGCGCCGCCATGGAGGTGTCCTCGCACGCGCTCGACCAGGGTCGCCTGGACGCGGTGCGGGTCGAGATCGCCGCGTTCACCAACCTGACGCGGGACCACCTCGATTACCACGGCACGCTGCAGGCCTACGCGGCCGCCAAGCGCCGCCTGTTCGCGATTCCCGGCGTAGCCCATGCGGTGATCAACGTCGGGGATCCCGTCGGGCGCGAGTTCGCGGCGGGCTTGCCGCCGGCGGTCGAGCTGACGGCGGTCAGCGTGGGGGCCCACGCGGGGGTGGCCGCCGCCAGGACCCTGACCGTGACCGCCGTCGAGCCGTCCACGACGGGCATCGAGCTGACGGTTGAGGGCGACTTCGGCGAGAGGACGCTGTGCTCGCCCCTGATCGGCGACTTCAACGCCGAGAATCTCGCGGTGGTGCTCGGCGTGCTGCTTGCCTGGGGCCACCCGGTGGACGCCGCCGTCTCCGCGCTGGCGGCGACGCCGCCGCCGCCGGGCCGGATGGAAGCCTTCACGACCGCCGCGGGCGCGCTGGCGATCGTCGACTACGCGCACACCCCGGACGCGCTGGCCAAGGTCCTGGCAGCGGCGCGCCGTCATGCGAGCGGCCGGCTGCGCGTCGTGTTCGGCTGTGGCGGCGAGCGCGACACCGGCAAGCGCGCCCTCATGGGCGGCATCGCCGAGAGCCTGGCCG
>DATHZW010000340.1:0-3960 GCA_035458405.1 Steroidobacteraceae bacterium
GCAGCGTTCCCGAGGTCGGGGTCAGCAGGTTGGTGATGCCATTGCCGAACAGGAACGCGAGGACGGTCGTCTGCGGCGACACCCCGGAAAGCTGGCCCAGCGGCCCCATGATCGGCATGCTGACCGCGGCCTGCCCGGAGGTCGAGGGAATCAGGAAGTCCAGCAGCAGCTGCGAAAAGAACATGCCGATCGACGACACCCAGGCGCCATCCTCGCCGATCAGGCCCGTCAGGTCATGGACGATGGAGTCCAGCACCTGCCCCTTCTCCAGCGTGATGGCGATGGCCGACGCAACGCCGATCAGCATGCTGGCCATCAGCACCTTCTTCATGCCGCGCACGAAGGCGTCCGCGGCCTCGCCCGCGCGCAGGCCGCCGGCCGCGGCGGCGACCATGCTCAGGCCGATGTAGTAG
Organism: Steroidobacteraceae bacterium; assembly: GCA_035458405.1. Classification (GTDB taxonomy): domain Bacteria; phylum Pseudomonadota; class Gammaproteobacteria; order Steroidobacterales; family Steroidobacteraceae; genus SG8-30. The sequence continues at coordinate 414 of DATHZW010000340.1, forward strand.
GCGGAAAGCTCGCCATGGCTCCAGTGCCAGCGGTTGGAGCCGAACACCAGGAAGGCGATGCCCACGACGACGACTGCCAGCACGAGCCGGTGCCGCCCCGACAGCGGCGCGCTGCTGAAGCCGCGATCGACGGTCGTGTCGTGGCCCTCCCTGCGGATCATGAACATGACGAAGGCGATGCCGGCCGCCAGGAACACCAGGTAGCAAAGAAAGCGGAAGCCGGCGCCGCTGAAGATCTGCAGGCCGACCAGCGGCTGCGCGATCGACAGCGGGATGGGATTGGTCACCGACGCCAGGTAGCCGGCCTTGACCGCGACCGTCACGATCGCCAGCCCGACGACGTTCGACATCCCCAGCCGGTTCGCCATCGTCACCATCAGGGGAATGATGAGCAGGTACTCCGACGCGAGGCCGAGGAACGTGCTTCCCGCCGAGTACACGACCATCAGGATCGCGACCAGCACGTAGATGTTGCCGCGCAGGCTGAACAGCAGTTTCTCGAGCCCCGCGTCGATCGCGCCCGACTGCGTCATGACGCCGAACATGCCGCCGATGATCAGCACCATGAAGATCAGCCCGGCCATGCGCTCGAGGCCGGCCGGAATCGAGAGCAAGGTGCCGATGAGGCTGACCGGACGGGCCTCGCCGGGCACCGCGGCGCGCCCCGAGTCGAACAGCTGCGCCGGCGACCTGTCCTTGTCCAGCGCCTGGTAGGTGCCGGGCACCACCAGCCTGCCGTCCCGCTGGTAGCTGCCCGACTCGACGAAGTAGGTCATCGCCGTCGCCAGCAGCAGGATTCCCAGCAGCACGATGACGGGGTTGGTGGGCTTGCCCTCGCCGCCCCGCTGGTCACGCATCGTCAAGCGTCAATCCCCCGTCGATTGCAGGCCGGACCGGCGCACGCCCGAAGGCGTGCGCTCCCCTGCCCATCGTACGCTTCCGGCCCGGGCCCTCGCGCGCAGTTACCCGCCGAAGTCCCAGGACAGCTGCGCGTACATGAAGCGGCCCACCGGGTCGTAGGTGCTGATGTCGTAGTTGATGTTCAGGTTCGTCAGCGACACCGGCGGCTGCTCGTCGAACAGGTTGTCCACGCCCAGCCGGATCTTCACGCCGTTGTCGAAGGCGAAGCCGCCCGAGAGGTCGTGGTACATCACCGACCCGATGTTCCTGGGCGCGCCGTCGGCGACCTCGGTGGTGCCGCCGATGTAGCGCGCCTTGTAGTTCGCCGACCAGGGGCCGTTGCGCCACTGCGTCGTGAACATCGCGCGCCATTCCGGGTAGGACTCGCGGCTGGCCGCCGTGCCGACCTTGTCGGTCACCTCGATGCTGCCGTCCGGCAGCGTGGCCTTCTGGGTGAAGTCGAGCAGCCGGGAAGCGGACAGCATGAAGTTCCAGGTGCCGGCGCCGGTGTCGGCCAGGTAGCGCAGCACCAGGTCGATGCCCTCCACCTCCGTGCTGTTGAGGTTGATCGGGACATCGGCCACTTCGACGATCTCGCCGCTCGCCTCGCGCTCGATGTAGTCGCAGCGCAGGCCGGTGGCGGCGCACAGGTTCAGCAGGTTCTGTGCGCCGTAGGTGCTGATCGTGTCGTCGATCTTGATGCTGTACCAGTCGAGCGTCAGGCTGCCGCCCGGCAGCGCCGCCGGCGTCAGCACCAGGCCGAGGCTGATGTTCTCCGAGGTTTCCGGCTGCAGGTCGGAGTTGCCACCGACCGAGGCCGGCACGTTCGGCGACGGCTGCACGTAGCTGGCAGGCACGCCGGCGCAGCCCGGCAGCCCGGCGCCGCCGCCGCTGCAGGGGTCGGTCACGGGCACCGACGTCTGGCGATAGCCCTCGAACAGCTCGAGGATCGACGGCGCCCGGAAGCCCTCGGCCCAGGTGCCGCGGAACAGCAGGCTGTCGACCGGACGCCATGACAGGCCGAGCTTGCTGTTGGTCGTGCTGCCGAAGGTGCTGTAGTCCGAGAAACGGGTCGCGGCCTGCAAGGACAGGTCCTGCGCGCCCGGCCTGTCGCGCAGCAGCGGGACGTCGAACTCCGCGTAGACTTCGTTCAGGTCGTACTTGCCCTTGGTGCCGTCGCGCGGCGCCGAGCTCGTGGTCCGGTAGGTGTTCACGCGCGGACTGGAATTGATGATGCTGTCCGGCACGTCGAGTCCCTTCTCCTCGCGATACTCGTAGCCCGCCGCGAATGCCAGCGCGCCGGCGGGGAGGTCGAACAGCTCGCCCGTGACGTTCAGCGTGAAGTCCACCTGCTCGGTCTGGTTGCGGTCGCGCCCGGTGAAGTTGATGTAGCTCACCATGTCGGGCGTCAGCGGGTTGAACATGTTCACCGGCACGCAACCGGCTGCCAGGTCCGACACGTCCGCGGTGATCCCGGTCGTGTTGCAGGCGCGCAGGCCGAGCGCCAGCTTGTCCAGGTGGATCTGGTTCTCCGAATTGAAGGTCGCCTTGTTCTCGGCCCAGGACAGGAACGAGTCCCAGCTCCAGCCGTTGGCGAAGTCCCCGGCGAGCCCCGCGCCGATCCGCGTCGTCTCGACGTGCTGCACGTTGTCGCGCTGGCCGTTGTCGTCAAAGACGTTGTCGATGCGGAAGTCCGAGCCCGAGAACGTGATGCCGAAGGGATTGACCCGCGGGTCGTTGGCGATGATGAAGCCGCGGCTGCCGCCGCGCACGATCGGCACGACTGCCGAGAACAGCTGGTCCGATTCGCGCTCGTTGTACAGCGCCTCGAGCGTGAACACGAGGCTGTCGCCGAAATACGTCTTGTTCTGCAGGTAGACCGAGGCCGTCTCGAGCGGCCCGACGGTGTAGTTGTTGTAGTAGCGGTTGAACACGTCGGTCGTGGAATTCGCCGCGCGCCAGTTGCCGATGACGCTGCCGTCCGCACCGGGGTCGCGCGTGATGCCGGCGCTCGGCACGGGAAAGCCGACCACGGCGGCCAGCCCGCTCTCACGGAACAGGCCCTCGGCGGTGCCCGCCGACAGGCCGTTCAACGGCACTTCCGACACCTTGCGGTCCTGGGCATAGACCGGCTTCTTGTCGACGTAGCTGAGCGCGAGCAGCCAGTTGCTGTCGCCGAAGCTGTGGCCCAGCAGGGCTTCCGCCCCCACGGTGTCCCGGTCATCCTCGCTGCTGATGCCGTAGTAGGCCTTCACGCGGCTGCCGTCGAAGCGCTGGTAGGTGTGCATGTTGACGACGCCGGCGATCGCGTCGGCGCCGTAGATGGCGGTGGCGCCGTCCTGCAGGACTTCCACCCGCTCGATCATGACCTGCGGAATCGTGTTCAGGTCGACGAAGTCGCGGAAGCCGCGCGTGCCCGCGCCGTTGATCCAGCGGTGGCCATTGACCAGCACCAGGGTGCGGTTCTCGCCGAGGTTCCGCAGGTTGATGCTGGTGGTGCCGTGCGCCGTGCCCGCCGACCCGTTGAGGTTCAGGCTGGGACCGACCGTCGGCAGCGTCTGCAGCGTCTCGCCAATGGACAGGGCGCCGCTGATCCGCAGGTCCGCCTCGCCCAGGGTCTGGACGGGGCTGCTCGACACCTCGTCCT
>DATHZW010000341.1:0-2743 GCA_035458405.1 Steroidobacteraceae bacterium
TCATGAAGAGGTGCCAGGCACCGTGCCGGTGCCAGGCACCTTTCGCGCAACGTAATTAGGTGCCAGGCACCTCTTCAGGTGCCTGGCACCTCCGACCGGCACCTCCGGCCGACCTGCCCCCGCCACAGGCCTTCAGGCACAATCGGGCACACGCCCCGGCCACAAGGGGCGGGAGCACCCGGGGTCTATGAGCTGGGAAATCTGGTTCACCGTGGCCGTCGTGATGGCGGTCCTGTTCCTGCTGGCCACCACCCCGGCGCCGACCGAGATGGTGCTGCTCGGGGCCATGGTCGCGCTGTCGTTCTCCGGGATCATTTCGCCGAGCCAGGCGCTGTCGGGTTTCTCCAGCACCGGCGTCATGACCATCGCCGCGCTGTACGTGGTCGTCGCCGGGCTGCGCGAGACCGGCGCGGTCGCGTGGTTTTCGCACCTGGTCTTCGGCCGCCCCAGGAGCATGTTCGCCGCCCAGGCCAAGCTGATGGGGGCGGGCGCGGTGCTGTCGACCGTCATCAACAACACGCCCGTCGTCGCCATGTTCATCCCCATCGCGCAAGAGTGGTCGGCCCGCTTCGGCTTCCCGATCTCGCGGCTGCTGCTGCCGTTGAACAACGTGGTGATCCTGGCCGGCCTGTGCACGCTCATCGGCACCAGCACCAACCTCGCGGTGTATGGCCTGCTGATGCAGGTGAAGCCAGACGCCGACCTGGGGCTGTTCGACCTCATCTGGATCGGCGTGCCGTTGACGATCGTCGGCATCGTCTACGCGCTGGTCTTCTCGAAGCACCTGCTGCCGGATCGCCAGGGCCCGATGGAACAGCTGGAGAACGCGCGCGAGTACGCGTTCGAGGTGCGCGTGCACTCGTCGGGGCCGATGGTCGGCAAGTCGATCGCGGAGGTGGGCCTGCGTAGCCTCAAGAGCGCCTACGTGCTGGAGATCGAGCGCCACGGGCGGTTGATCACCGCGGTCGGCCCGGACCAGGTGCTCGCGGCGGACGACCGGCTGACCTGTGTCGGCGTGGTGGACGCCATCAAGGAACTGCGGCGCATGCCCGGCATCACCGTCGCGGAAGGGCAGTCGTTCCAGCTGAACCTGAAGCATGCCCAGCGGCAGCTCATCGAGCTGGTGCTGTCGCAGACCTCGCCGCTGATCAACCAGCGCGTGAAGGACAGCAATTTCCGCGAGACCTACGGCGCGGCCATCATCTCGATCTCGCGCGACGGCTCGCGGGTGGACGGCAAGGTCGGCGACATCGTCTTCCGGCCGGGCGACACGCTGCTGGTCGAGGCGGGCCAGAGCTTCTTCGACAAGCACAAGTACAGCCGCGACTTCCTGCTGGTCAGCCCGCTGTCCGACTCGGCGCCGCCGGATTTCGGACGCGCGCCGGTGGCCTTCGGCATCCTGCTGCTGATGATCGTGGCCGCCAGCCTGAACTGGATGCCGCTGTTCGAGGCGTCGTTCGTCGCCGCTGGCCTGATGGTGGCGACCGGCTGCATGACCACGCAGCGCGCCGCGGCCAGCATCGAGTACCAGCTGGTCGCGGGCATCGCCGCGGCGTTCGCGCTGGGCGTGGCGCTCACCGAGTCCGGCGCGGCGGCGCTGGCGGGGACCTGGCTGGTGGAGTTCGCGCAGGGCAACCCCTGGCTGGCGCTGACCCTGCTGTACATCCTGACCGTGATCGTCACCGAGCTGATCACCAACAACGCCGCGGGCGTGATGATGTTCCCGATCGCGCTGTCGGTAGCGGAGGCCGCGGGCGTCAACTACATGCCCTTCGTCATCGCCATCATGGTCGGCGCGTCCGCGGGGTTCATCACCCCGATCGGCTACCAGACCAACCTGATGGTCTACGGCCCCGGGGGCTACCGGTTCATGGACTTCGTCCGTTTCGGCCTGCCGCTGAACATCCTCTGCGGGATCATCACCATCGCCATCGTCCCGCACGTCTGGCACTTCTGAGCGCGGTGCCGGGCACGTGCCTGGCACCTCCCAGCGGCCGATCCGGTATCCTTACGGGTCAACTGCAGAGGCCTTGGCGACGGAGTATCGGCACCATGCTCGTACCAGTGATCCTTTCCGGCGGCTCCGGCACGCGGCTGTGGCCGCTGTCGCGCGAGCTCTATCCCAAGCAGCTGCTGCCGCTCGTCAACGAACGGACGATGCTTCAGGACACGGCGCTCAGGCTGGTCGGCCTGGCCGGCGTGGCGGCCCCGGTCGTCGTCTGCAACGAGCAACAGCGTTTCATGGTCGCCGAGCAGCTGCGGCAGGTCGACGCCCACCCGCAGGCCATCGTGCTGGAGCCGGTCGGCCGCAATACCGCGCCAGCGGTGGCGATCGCCGCCATGGCCGCCATCTCCTCAGAGGTGCCAGGCACCGAAGGCACCGAAGGGGGTGACGACGATCCCTTGCTGCTGGTCCTGCCCGCGGACCACGTCATCCGCGACGTCTCGGCCTTCCAGTCGGCGGTGGTCAAGGCGATGCCGGCCGCGAGGGCGGGGCAACTGGTGACTTTCGGCGTGGTGCCGACGCATGCCGAGACCGGCTACGGCTACATCCGCAAGGGCAAGGGGCCCGGCCCGGTGGTCCCGGTCGCCGAGTTCGTGGAGAAGCCCGATGCCGGGCGCGCGGCGCAGTTCCTGGCCAGCGGCGAGTACCTGTGGAACAGCGGCATGTTCCTGTTCTCGGCGCGGCGCTACCTGGACGAGCTGGCCCAGCACGCCCCGGCCATGCGCGAGGCCTGCGGCC
>DATHZW010000342.1:0-3545 GCA_035458405.1 Steroidobacteraceae bacterium
TGCCACCCACCGCGCGCCCCTTGTCGAAGAGCGTCACGGCCCGTCCCGCGTCGGCAAGGCGCCGCGCGCAGGCAAGGCCGGCGACACCGGCGCCGATGACGGCGAATTTTCCTGGAGTCATTGCTACCTGCAGGGACGGCCTCGCGAGGTCTGGATTCTAAGGCCGCGCCGCCCGGATCGCAGCGGCATCCCGCGCAGCCCCCGGCCGTCCCCTCAAAACACGCCCGGGGACATGATAGCCTTCCGGTTCGTGTCCGGGACTTCCCCGGAGTCATTGCATGCCCGCCATGTGGACACTCGCCCGGCCGCTCCTGCTGATCGCCTGTTGTCTGGCCGGCTGCGCGTCGACGCCGGCGTCGTACCCTGCCGGGGCGGATGCGCGACGGGTCGCGTATGCCGGCAGCGTGCCCTGCTGCGAGGACCCGGCTGCGTTCGCCTATGTCCAGCTGCCGGAAGCGGGCACGGTTGACGTCGTGATCGGCCGCGCGAGCCCGGCCTTCGAGTTCCAGAGCGGGCTCAGCCGTTTCGCCGCGTTCCGTCTGCCCACCGGCAATGCGGCCTTTCGCGTGCGCGTGAAGAGCTTCTTCGACGGCCCCGATTCGCCGGAGGGCAGCGTCTTCTATCCGGTGCTGGCGATGATGGACGAATGGTTCATCGTCACCCGCGTTTCGAACCTGGAAAACCTCCGGCTCGAACAGGCGCTGGCAACGCCTGCCGGCGCGAGCGGCCTGGCGGTCAGCGCTCCGTTCGACCCGAGCGTCAGCCCGGAGCGCTACCTGGTGGTGTTCACCCCGGCGGTGTTACTGGGCGCGGGGCCTGCCGAGCATCGCGACGGCGATGTGCTGACCGCGCCGTCGACGGACTGGATGGAGCGCAGGGGCCGGGCCGTGGTGACGCCCTCGCCCTTCGGGCGGATCAGCATCACGATCGCGCCTCTGGCCCCGCCGGGTGCCGGCTAGGGGCTGAAGTCTCCCCGCGCTCACTCCCCGACGCGGCGGAAAGAGCGCCAGCGCGACCAGGCTTCCCAGCCGATGAACAGCGAAACCCCGAGAGCGAAGGGCACCAGCTCGTAGACCAGGCGGTAGGCCAGCACCGCGCCCAGCAGCCCGTCCGCGGGAACCTCGCGCAGCAGCAGCAGCAACACGGACTCGAAGACGCCCAGCCCCGCCGGCACGCTGGACAGAAGCCCGGCCAGCACCGCCAGCACGTAGACCGCCGCGAAGGGAAGAATGCCGATGGAGGTGCCGTCGGGCAGCAGCACATAGAGCACCGCGATCGCCGAGACGGCGTCCACCACGCCGAGCGCGTACTGCACGGCGGTCATGCGTGGCGTCGGCAATTCCAGGTCAAACCAGCGCAGGCGTATCGGACCGCGGCGTTTCATCACGAGCGCGACATAGGCGAGATGCGCGACGATCAGGGCCGCGCCGATCAGCCATGCGGTGCCGGCATCGATCGGCAGCAGGCGGGCGGCCTCCGTCGAGTCGGCGATCAGCGAGATCCCGCACAGCAGGCCAAGGCCGGCGGCATAGGGCATCGCCGAGAGCAGGACGACCTTGCCGACGGCGAAGGTCGACAACCCGGCCGCGGCGTAGGAGCGGTAGCGGACGGCGCCCCCCGACAGCGCGCCGAAGCCGACCGCGTGACCGATGGGATAGGCCGCCAGCGCCGTCAGGAACGGCCAACGATCCGGCAGGCCGGACCTGATGTAGCGCAGCATCGCGACCTCGTAGATCGCCAGCGACAGCAGCGCAAGCGACGTGAATGCCGCGGCCAGCCACAGGCCGGTCGCCGGGATCGCGGCAAATCTGCCTGCGACGTCAGCGATATCGATGCCGCGCAAGGCGCGGTACAACACCACGCCTGCGGCGACGATGATGATGCCGGACACCAGCGCCGGCAGCGTACGCGTCAGGTTCCTGGAAAAAGCCATCGATCACCGAGGGCGAATGCTGGCGTCGAGTATGGCATCGGCCAGGCTGTCGGCCGCCGGATTTCCGGGGACACGGCCGCGGCGAGCGGGCCAGGCGATCGCCCGCCCGCTCATCCCCCGGCCGGCTCGCGCCAGACCACGTAGAACGCGCCGCGCAGCTGTCCGGCCTCGAAGCCGGTCGCCTCGTCCCGCGGATACGTCGCGGCAAGCGCCTCCGCGACGCCGGGCGCCAGCGCCCGGCCGTGGCATGCGAGGCACGGCGGCGCGGTCATGATGGGTTTCATCCAGCGGCGTTCGAGCCCGCCGGCCGACTCGACGACCTGGGTGAACTCCAGGGAAGCAGGGCTCGCACCCGCGGCGAGCTGCGTCGCAAAGGACTCGAGCACGGACCGCTGCCAGTCAAGCGGGCCATTCGCCGGGTTGCGCAGCTTCAGCGCCGTGCGGCCGACCTGCGCCCCCGTTTCCCGCGCCAGCTCCGCCGCAATGGCCGGCGCGCGCTCACGACAGACCGCGATGGCCTCGACGGGCGACGACTGCAGCGCACTCGCGAGCTCTCCGGCCAGCCGGCCTCCCAGCCGCCCGGCCGCATCGCGACTGGCGACGATCCAGCCCTCCGCGTCGGCCGCGTCCGCCTGCGCCGCCACGAGCAGCAGCAGGGTCGCGACTCCGCCGGCCAAGCTTCGCGTCATCACCACTCCCCTGATCGGCCCCTTCATGCTGCGCGGCGGCCGCGCCAGCAGTCCATCCGCGCTGTCCGCAGTCGCGGACCTGCTCAGGCGGGTCGGCCCGCAGCGGATTCGCCGCCCGCGAGGAATGCGGCGACGGACTCGACCACCACGGAATCGGCCAGCAGGTCGCGGTGGCCGAGTCCCGACGTGTAGAGGAACCTGGCCCGCGGCCACACGGGCTCCAGGAGCTGGGCCTCTCCCACGGCAATCACCTCGTCCTGCCGGTCATGGACCACCAGCGCCGCGACTTCCTCACCAAGACGGAGGCATACCGGGTCGAGCTCCGCAGCCGGCCGGCCGGCATGCGCGTCGAACCAGCGGTCAAGCGCTTGCCGGGCCGGCTGCTGCAGGCCCATCCGCTCCGCATATTCGCCGATGAACCGGCTCGGTCGCGAAGGGCTGCCGATCATCACCAGCCGGCGCGTGTCCAGGCCGAGCTCGAGCGCGATCGCGGCGGCGGCCCCGCCCAGCGAGTGCCCGAGGACGGCGTGGATCTCCGTAAAGCCCGACGCCGCCATGAGCAGTGACTCCGCCAGCAGGCGCGGCGTCGCGCGCTTGCCGGGCGAACTTCCGTGGCCCGGCGCGTCGAGCGCCACGAGCCTGCAGCGCCGTGCCACCAGTGCCGCGGCGATGCGCCCGAACTGGGTCGGCCTGCCCCGCCAGCCGTGCTGTGCGAGCACGATCGGCCCGGTTTCACCCCAGGCAAGCGCCCGCAGCCCGCCATTCAGGGTCACCGCACGCGACGCAAGCAGGGGGGGTTCGAGCTCCCAGGGCTGGGGGGCGTTGCGCCCGCGCGGCCGCGTCAGCAACTCGGCGGCGGCGCGAGCCGCCAGGCCCGGCGCAACCCGGCCCAGCAACCCGAAGGCTCGCGGCAGCCACGCGGG
>DATHZW010000343.1:0-2181 GCA_035458405.1 Steroidobacteraceae bacterium
TTGCCAACTATCTGACATAAGGTGATATTCTCCCTTCCCCATGAGGGTCCTCGCCGGTTTTCTGATCGCTGCCCTGGGGTTCTTGCAGTTCCGCCTCTGGATCGCCGACGACGGCTACCGTGAGGTCTGGCAGCTGAAGACGGCCGTCGCCCTGCAGGAAAGCGAGAACGAGGGCCTCCGCCAGCGCAACGGCCAGCTCAAGGCCGAGGTCCAGGACCTCAAGAAGGGGCTTACCGCACTCGAGGAGCGGGCTCGTCACGATCTCGGCATGATCGGCGCGGGCGAGACCTTCTATCAGGTCGTGGACGTGGCGGACCTGCCCCCGGTTCGCCTGCCGCTCGCGCCGGTCGCCACCGAAGCCGCCGTCAAGCGGTAACCGACGTGGGACCGCGCATCTGGTTCGTCGTGCCGGCCGCCGGCGCGTCGCGCCGCCTCGGCGGACCCGTCCCCAAGCAGTACCTGAATCTCGCCGGCCGCCGCGTCATCGAACACGCGCTCGAACCACTTTTGTCGCACGCGTCGATCGCCGGCGGGGTCGTGGTGCTCTCCGCCGACGACCAGGACTGGCCGAAGCTGCCCGCCGCGCTGCGCGACAGGGTAGTCACCGCCATCGGTGGCCGCGAGCGCTGCCATTCGGTGCTCGCGGGACTCGATGCGCTGTCGGCCGCCGCGGAAGAGGACTGGGTGCTGGTCCACGACGCGGCGCGGCCCTGCCTCGGGGAAACCGAGCTGTCGCGGCTGGTCGAGCGCTGCCGTGGCGACGCCGTCGGCGGCCTGCTGGCGCTGCCGGTCGCCGACGCGCTCAAGCTCGAGGACGGGGCGGGGCGGGTCGAGCGGACCGTGACACGGGAGCGCCTGTGGCGCGCGCAGACGCCGCAGATGTTCCGCCGCGGCCAGCTCGGCTCGGCGCTTGCGCAGGCCATCGATGAAGGTGAAATACCCCCTGACGAGGCGACGGCCATCGAGCGGCTGGGTTTCAAGCCCTTGCTCGTCGAGGGCTCACCGCTCAACATCAAGATCACGCACCCCGCGGACCTGGAGTTTGCGGCCAGGGTGCTGGCGATGAGAGGAGATCCGGGACGGTGTGGCTAGGCAGCGGATTCGACGTTCACGCGTTCGGCCCGGGCGATCACGTCATGCTGGGCGGGGTGCGCATCGCGCACACGGCCGGGCTGGTCGCCCATTCCGACGGCGACGTCGTGCTGCACGCCCTGGCGGACGCGCTGCTGGGCGCCATCGCGGCAGGCGACATCGGCCAGCTCTTTCCCGACACGGATCCGGCCTGGCACAAGGCCGACAGCCGCGGGCTGCTGCGGCGGGTGGCCGGGCTCGTCGCCCGTCGCGGGTACCGGCTGGTGAATTGCGACATCACGGTGCTCGCCCAGGCGCCGCGCATCGGGCCGTACCGGGAGGCGATGCGCGCCAACATTGCCGCGGACCTCGGCGTGCAGCCCGACGCGGTCAGCGTCAAGGCGACGACCACCGAGGGTCTGGGCTTTGTCGGGCGGGCCGAGGGCATTGCCGCCCAGGCGAGCGTGCTGCTGAGTCCGATCGGAGCGGCGTGAGCGTCGATCAGCACGCGCCCCCGGCGATCCCGCCGGCCTGGCTGGTGGCGGCCATCGACCCGCCCCACGCGCTGGGTCCCCCGGGCGTATGCGGCCAGTTGCGGACGTCGCCCGCGGATTTCGTCGTCGAGGAGCAGCTGGGCTTCGCGCCGGACGGAGGGGCCGCGCACATCCTGCTCAGCGTCGAGAAGACCGACGCGAACACGCTCTACGTCGCGCGCGCGCTCGCCCGCTTCGCCGGGGTCCGCGCGTCCGACGTCGGTCTGGCCGGGCTCAAGGATCGTCGCGCCGTGGCCCGCCAGTGGTTCTCGGTGCCCGCCGGCCACCCGCTGGACGCGTGGCGGGCCTGCGAGGGGGAAGGGTTCCGGGTCCTGGAAGCGCACCCCCACTCGCGCAAGCTCAAGCGCGGCGCGCTGGCCGGCAACCGCTTTCGCATCGTGGTCCGCGGCCTCGCGGGTGACGTCGAGGCCCTGCCGTCGCGCCTGGCGCGGCTGGCGGCCGGCGGCGTGCCGAATTATTTCGGCCCGCAGCGTTTCGGGTTCAACGGCGCCAACCTCTCGCGCGTCCAGTCCTGGCTGGAGTCCGGGCAGCTGCCGCGCGACCGGGACGCGCGCGG
>DATHZW010000344.1:0-3660 GCA_035458405.1 Steroidobacteraceae bacterium
CAGGACGGTTGTGTAGTACTTGAGGTCCATACCGGCTTCTCCTCCCTTCCCGGGAGATCGGCAGGTCATGGCCCTCCTTTAGCCGGTCCCCGCCGCGGCGGTCCGGGCGCGGCCGGAGCTCAGCGGGCCGTCGACTCGCGCTTGGCGGGATCCCGCTCGGACAGCAGCTCGCGGAATTCCCCCTCGCCCTCGTACTGGTCCTCGCTGCCGTCCCAGGTCGCCCCGGACGGCAGGGCATTGCGAACCTCGGGGGCGGCCGCCACCACGGCCTGCAGTTCCCCCTCGTGGCCCTTGCTCACCGCCAGGGGGATCCCGCTGGGATTCACCGCGATCTCGCGTGCGCGATCCCAGTTGATGCTGGAGTCGGCCATGGCGACCCGCTTCCAGAGCAGCGACTTCGACTTGGCGCCTTTCTTGCGGAGGCTCGCCGGCCCGTGCGCCCAGTCGCGCTCGTCGTCGTCGAGCGGGCCATAGGCCTGCACGTAGAGCACGGCGCCCTGCCAGCCGAGCAGGTAGGGCTGGTTCACCACGGTCACGCTGGTGCCGACCGGCACGTCTTCGAAGACCCGCGAAATGTCCTCGGGATACAGCCGGATGCAGCCGTGGCTCACCCTCATGCCGACTCCGTAGGGCTTGTTGGTGCCGTGCATCAGGTAGCTTGGCCAGCCGAGACGCATCATGTGGCGCCCGAGGGGGTTGTCCGGTCCGGCCGGCACCTTGGCCGGCAGGGGGTCGCCATTCTCGGCGTGTTCCTTGCGCACCGAAGCCGGTGGCGTCCAGGTCGGATCCTTGACCTTGGAAACGATCTTGGTGCGGCCCTCCGGCGTACTCCAGCCGACCTTGCCGATCCCGATCGGGTGCGTCACGACCTCGAGCGGCGCGTCCTTGTCCTTGCGCGGCGGGTAATAGAACAGCCGCATCGCCGCGAGGTTGATGACCAGGCCCTCCCGGGGCGCGTCCGGGAGCACGAACCGCGTCGGCAGGACCACGCGCGTGCCCTCCCCCGGAAGCCAGGGATCGACGCCCGGGTTGGCCCGGACGATTTCCTCGTAGCCGACGTTGAAGCGCCGCGCCAGGTCCGGCAACGTGTCCTCGTGCCGGGCCGTCGTCACCTGGATGCGGCCGACGAGGTCGCTGCCCTGTTCGACGACGAACTGGTGCGTGGCCTCGGCGAGCGGGGCCTGGGGGGCGGCCACGGGCTGCTGGGGCGGCGGCGGCTTGGGTTCCTTGCGCCACAGCGATTCGAACGGCACGCAGGCCGCGACGCTGGAGGCGAGCAACAGGATCGCTAGGAGGCGCTCCACGCGCCGGCGGTCGGGTGTTCGCATCGCCGGATTATGACATCCTCGGCCACGACCGTGTGCACGAGCGGCTGTCGGCACCTGGCGACAGCCGGCGAACGGCGGGGTCAGAGGATGACGGGGCGATCCGGCATCTCGTCGCGTCCCCGGCCACCGGTCGCCGGGAAGTGTGCGGCCATCAGCCTGTTCACTGCCGCCACCCCGGCCAGGGCTCCCGCCTCGAACTCGCCCCGGGCGAACCGCGTGCGCATCTGGACGCAGATGGCCTCCCAGGCGGCGGCGTCGAGGCGGTCCGTGAATCCGCGGTCGGCGACGATCTCCACGCCATGGTCGGCGAACAGCACATAGATCAGGACGCCGTTGTTGCGCTCGGTGTCCCAGACCCGCAGCAGGGAGAACAGCTCGATGGCGCGCTCCCGCGGAGTCCGGCCCTGGAACAACTCCTGCCACCCGAGTTCCGTCTCCACGGCGAAACGCACCTGGCCGTCGTGGAGCCGCTCGCCGGCGCGCACGGCCTCCTCGATCGCCCTCAGCGTCGTGTCCGGGAAGGCGCTGCGCATGCCGCGCCGGGTCGCGACGATGTGCCTCCAGATGCGGCCGAACTGCATCACCATCTCCCGCTCGCTCCGCCGCCACCGAAACCGCCGCCGCCGCCGCTGAAGCCGCCACCACCGCCGCCGCCGAAACCCCCGCCCCAGGAACCCCAGCCGCCGCTGCCGCCGCGTCCGCCGCTCACCCAGCCCCGCCGCGGCAAGCCGCCCAGCAAGGCCACCACGAAAGTCACCAGCCCAGCGAAAATCGAGATGCCGAGCACGTGGATGATCAGCCAGACGATCGCACCGGCCAGGCCGCCGGTCACCGCCGCGCCGCCGAGCCGGCCGAAGATCGCCCGCAGGATGCCGCCGCCGATGACGGCGAAGACCAGCAGCAATGGCAACAGCGACTGCCCGGCGCCCACCTGCTCGCGCCAGCCGCGTTCCGGCTCCGGCAGGGGTTCGCCGTCGATGACGCCGATCAGCCGCTCGATACCGGCGTTCAGGCCGCCGTAATAGTCGCCCTGGCGGAAGTAGGGCGTGATGACGTCGCTGACCAGCCGCTTGGCAATGGCATCGGGTACCGCTCCTTCGAGGCCATAGCCCACCTCCAGCCTGAGGGTCCGGTCCTCGATCGCCACGACCAGCAGGGCGCCATCGTCGATTCCCTCGCGCCCGAGCTTCCATCGCTCGGCCACCCGGATCGAATACTGCTCGATGTCTTCCGGACGGGTCGTCGGCACGATGAGGATCGCGACCTGGCTGCCTTTGCGCGCCTCGAATTCCGCCAGTCTCTGCTCGAGTCGCTGCCGCTGCCCGGCGTCGAGGGTGGACGCCAGGTCGGTGACGCGGCTCTCCAGCGGCGGAACCGGCAGCACGTCGGCAGGTGTCGCCGGCGCGATCGCCGCGAGGGCGATCGCCAGCAGCAAGGACAGGATGGCCGGGGCGCGCATGCGGGCGCGCGGTCCTCGATCAGCCCTTCGCGGCGGGTTCCGCCGGCGGCGTCGAGAAATCGACCTTTGGCGGCTTCGCGATCTCCGCCTCGTCTTCGACCGAGAAATTCGGCTTGACCTTGTGGCCGAAGACCATCGCCGTGAGGTTGGTCGGGAACTGCCGCACCGTGACGTTGTAGTCCTGCACCGACTGGATGTAGCGGTTACGCGCCACGGTAATCCGGTTCTCGGTGCCCTCGAGCTGCGCCTGCAGGTCGCGGAAATTCTGGTCGGACTTCAGCTCGGGATAGTTCTCGACCGTGACCAGCAGTCGCGACAGGGCGCTCGACACCTCGCCCTGGGCCGCCTGGAACCGCGCCAGCGAGGCCGGGTCGTCGGCGTTGACCTGGATCTGCGAGGCCTTCGCCCGCGCCTCCGTGACGCCGACCAGCACGGCCTGTTCCTGCGATGCGAATCCCTTCACCGTGGCCACCAGGTTCGGAATCAGGTCCGAACGTCGCTGGTACTGGTTCAGCACCTCCGACCACGCCGACTTGATCTGTTCGTCCTGGGTCTGCAGCGTGTTGTAGCCGCAGCCCTGCAGCAGCAGTGTCGCGGCCAGCACGACCGATAACGTCAATGCACGCATTTCCTTGCTCCGTTGATTCCCGCAACGATCCTGTCGAACGTCCCTTTTTACCAGATCCAGCCCCGATCCTCAGCAGCGTGCAGGCCCTCGTGGTTCCACGGCGCCGGGGACGGGTCGTTTCCCGGGCCAGGGCTACCGGCGGCCGATGCGCAGGTGGATGGGCCAACCCAGCCGGCGGCGCCCGGGCCCCCAGGCCTCGGCCAGTGCCGGCGCCATGAGTTCCAAGGGACTGCGTCCGCGAGCAG
>DATHZW010000345.1:0-4743 GCA_035458405.1 Steroidobacteraceae bacterium
AGTCGGCGGCCACCACCCGGCCCGCCGGGAAGGAGCAAGCAAAAGGAAAGGCCCCGTTTCCGGGGCCTTTCTGCTTACTGCAAGCCATGAGCGAGTCGTCTTGCGACTCACCACTCACGACTCACCACTCACCACTCACGACTCACGAGTCACCCCTCACAGCAGCGGCACCAGGAGCAGCGCCACGATGTTGATGATCTTGATCAGCGGGTTGATGGCCGGGCCCGCGGTGTCCTTGTAGGGATCGCCCACGGTGTCGCCGGTCACGGCGGCCTTGTGGGTCTCGGAGCCCTTGCCGCCGTAGTTGCCTTCCTCGATGTACTTCTTGGCGTTGTCCCAGGCGCCGCCGCCGGTGCACATCGAGATGGCGACGAACAGGCCCGTGACGATCGTGCCGATCAGCACGCCGCCGAGGGCGCGCACGCCGGCGCCGGGGCCGAGCAGGAAGTTCATGCCGAAGCCGACGATCACCGGGATCAGGATCGGCAGCATGGACGGGATGATCATTTCCTTGATCGCCGCGCGGGTCAGCATGTCCACGGCCTTGGAGTAGTCCGGCTTGGCCGTGCCTTCCATGATGCCCGGGATCTCCTTGAACTGGCGGCGCACCTCGACAACCACCGAGCCCGCGGCCCGGCCGACGGCTTCCATCGCCATGGCTGCGAACAGGTAGGGCACCAGGCCGCCGATGAACAGGCCGATGATCACGGCCGGGTCGGACAGCGAGAACAGTTCCAGCTTGCCGGCGATTTCCAGGTTATGGGTGTAGTCGGCAAACAGCACCAGCGCGGCGAGGCCGGCCGAGCCGATCGCATAGCCCTTGGTCACCGCCTTGGTGGTGTTGCCGACCGCGTCGAGCGCGTCGGTGATGGTGCGGACCTCGGGCGGCAGGCCCGCCATCTCGGCGATGCCGCCACCGTTGTCGGTGATCGGGCCGTAGGCGTCGAGCGCCACGATCATGCCGGTCATGGACAGCATGGCGGTCGCCGCGATGGCGATGCCGTAGAGCCCGCCAAGCGAGTACGCGGCCCAGATGGCGATACAGATCGACAGCACCGGCAGGGCGGTGGACTTCATCGACACGGCGAGGCCGGCGATCACGTTCGTGCCATGACCGGTCTGCGAGGCCTCGGCGACGTAGCGCACCGGCTTGAACTCGGTGGCGGTGTAGTACTCGGTGATCCAGATCATGGCGGCGGTGAGCGCCAGGCCGATCAGCGCGCAGAGGTACAGCGGCATGGCCGCGTCACCGAACATGCTGCGGGTGATCGGGTAGTAGGCGATGGCCGCGATGAGTCCCGAGACGCCGACCCCGCGGTACAGCGCGTTCATGATCTTGCCGCCCTCGGCGGCCTTCACGAAGAACGTGCCGACGATCGAGGCGACGATGGACACGGCGCCGAGCACCAGCGGGTAGAGCACCGCAGCCTCGCCCATGTCCTTCATCATCAGACCCGCCAGCAGCATCGTCGCCACCACGGTGACCGCGTAGGTCTCGAACAGGTCGGCGGCCATGCCGGCGCAGTCGCCGACGTTGTCGCCGACGTTGTCGGCGATCACCGCCGGGTTGCGCGGATCGTCCTCGGGAATGCCGGCCTCCACCTTGCCCACCAGGTCGGCGCCGACATCCGCGCCCTTGGTGAAGATGCCACCGCCCAGTCGCGCGAAAATCGAGATCAGCGAGCCGCCGAAGGCGAGGCCGACCAGCGCGTGCAGCGCCTGGTCGGAGTCGCCCGTGAGCTGCAGCATGATGCCGTAGTAGGCGGCCACGCCGATCAGGCCGAGGCCGACCACCAGCATCCCGGTGATGGCCCCGCCGCGGAACGCCACCTGCAGGGCGGCGTTCAGGCTGACGCTTGCGGCATGGGCCGTGCGCACGTTGGCGCGGACCGAGACATTCATGCCGATGTAGCCGGCGGCGCCGGAGAGGATGGCGCCGATGGCAAAGCCGATGGCGGTGTACCAGTTGAGCGCGATGCCGAGCACCACGAACAGCACGGCGCCCACCAGGGCGATCGTGCTGTACTGGCGGTTCAGGTAGGCGCTCGCGCCCTGCTGGATGGCGGCGGCGATTTCCTGCATCCGCGCGTTGCCAGCCGGCTGCGCAATGATCCAGCGCACCGACAGCACGCCGTAAAGGATGGCGATCACGCCCGCCACGATGGCCAGCCACAACGCCGCTTGAGTGTCGATCATTTTGATCCTCCCCGGGGGATTCTTGCTCTTGAGCGACACGGGGCCCCTATGCGGCCCCGTGTAAACCGCAAAATCATATCACGAAGTCTGTCTTCAGCTTGCGCCGCACCCGCGCCTTCTTCAGCGTGACGTATTCGGGCATGCCGTCCTTGTAGGGCGGGTAGGCCTCGCCGCCGATCAGCGGCTGCAGGTAGCGCCTGCCGGCCGCCGTGATGCCGAAGCCGTCGGCCGTAATGTAATGACGCGGCACCATTTTTTCCTTGTTGGCGACATTTTCGATGGCCGTGTAGCCGATGGCCCAGCGATATGGCCGTGACGACTTGCGGATGACCACGGGCAGCACGGCATTCTCGCCCGCCAGGGCCAGTTCGACCGCCGCCTTGCCCACGGCGTAGGCCTGCTCGACGTCCACCTTGGAGGCGATGTGGCGCGCTGCGCGCTGCAGGTAGTCGGCCAGGGCCCAGTGATACTTGTAGCCGTGGGCCTGCTTGACCACGTTCGCAAGCGTCGGTGCGACGCCGCCGAGTTGCACGTGGCCGAAGGCATCGCGGGTGCCCATGTCCGCGAGGAACTTGCCGTCGGCCGTGCGCGTGCCCTCGGAAGCGACCACGACGCAGTAGCCATGGCGCTCAACGCAGTCTTTCACCCGCGCCAGGAACCGCTCCTGGTCGAAGGCGATTTCCGGGAACAGGATGATGTGCGGCGCGTCGCCGGCCTTGCGGCCCGCCAGTCCGCCTGCCGCGGCGATCCAGCCGGCGTGGCGGCCCATGACCTCGAGGATGAACACCTTGGTCGAGGTTCGCGCCATGGAGGCGACGTCGAGGGCGGCTTCGCGCGTCGAGACCGCGACGTATTTCGCCACCGAGCCGAAGCCGGGGCAGCAATCCGTGACCGGCAGGTCGTTGTCGACGGTCTTGGGGATGCCCACGCAGGCGACATGGAAGCCCATCTGATCGCCGATCTGCGACACCTTGAGGGCGGTGTCCATGGAATCGTTGCCGCCGTTGTAGAAGAAGTAGCGGATGTCGTGGGCCCTGAAGACCTCGATCAGGCGCTCGTACTTGGCGCGGTCCTTGTCGAGGTCCTTGAGCTTGTAGCGGGCCGAACCGAAGGCACCCGACGGCGTCCACTTCAGCGCGCGGACGGCCGCGGCGCTTTCCTTGCTGGTGTCGATCAGGTCCTCGGTCAAGGCGCCGACGATGCCGTCGCGTCCGGCGTAGAGCTTGCCGATCCTGCCGCGATGGCGGCGGCAGGTGTCGATGACCCCGGCTGCGGAGGCATTGATGACCGCGGTGACCCCGCCGGATTGTGCGTAGAACGCATTGGGCCTCGAGGGTTTATCTTTTGTGGCAGGCATGTTCGGTTCCCTGACTTGGGCGGGCGCCGGCCCGCGGCCGGGAAAGGATAGCCGATCATGACTGGGGCAAGGAGCGGCCCCGGGGATTCGACTGATGTCGGGTCTCCGGATGTTTGACGCTCGCCGGCGTGCCATGCAGCATGGGCACCCGGTCAGCCGTCCATGACCATAGCGGGGATACAGGGAAATGAGGCTTGTTCTGCTGGGAGCACCGGGGTCGGGCAAGGGAACCCAGGCCCAGAAGCTGGTGCAGAATTACGGGATTCCACAGGTTTCGACCGGCGACCTGCTGCGTGACGCGGTGGCCCGGGCCACGCCGCTCGGGCTCGAGGCCAAGGCCGCGATGGACGCCGGCAAACTGGTCGCGGACCGGATCGTGCTGGCCATGATCCACGAGCGCCTCGGCCGGCCCGACGCCGCCGCCGGCTTCATTCTCGACGGATTCCCGCGCAACGTGGCGCAGGCAGACGCGCTGGGCGAGCTCCTGTCCGGGATGGGGCAGCCGCTGGATGCAGTGGTCCTGATGGACGTCGACACGAAGGTCCTGTTCCGGCGCCTCACCGGCCGGCGCACCTGTCGTCGCTGCGCGCGCGTCTTCAACATCTACACCAATCCGCCCGGCAAGGCGCCCGACTGCGAAGGCGGCCAGGCGCACGACCTGTTCCAGCGGCCCGACGACAACGAAGAGACCATTGGTCATCGCCTCGAGGTCTACAGGGCGCAGACCCGGCCGCTGGTCGCCTATTACCGCAAGCGCCGCCTGCTGAAGGTCATCGACGCGACCGGTGAGCTGGATGACGTATTCGCCCGCCTCGAGCGGGCCATTCCCGGGACGAGCAAGCCGGCTCCCGCCAGGTCCAGGCCTGCCGCGCGCCGACGGCCGCCGGCCAAGCGGCCCGGAAAGGGGAAGACCATGGCAAGCAAGACCGTGAAGAAAGCAACGCGCAAGGTGGTCCGCCTCGAAAAGAAGGCGGAGAAGACCGCCCGCAAGACCGTCAGGAAGGCCGCCAAGACGGTGAAGCGCACGGCCAGCAAGGCTGGCAAGACCATCCGGCGGGCGGTAAAGCCCACGCTGGCGCAGCGTGCGAAGCGCAAGGCGAAAAAGGTCGTCAGGCGCGCCAAGAAGGCCGTGCGCCCGTCGGTCAAGACCCGCGCGAAGCGGGCGGTGAAGAAGGCCGTTCGCAAGGCCA
>DATHZW010000346.1:0-7945 GCA_035458405.1 Steroidobacteraceae bacterium
CGTTGATTCCCGCAACGATCCTGTCGAACGTCCCTTTTTACCAGATCCAGCCTCGATCCTCAGCAGCGTGCAGGCCCTCGTGGTTCCACGCCGCCGGGGACGCGTCGTTTCCCGGGCCAGGGCTACCGGCGGCCGATGCGCAGGTGGATCGGCCAACCCAGCCGGCGGCACCCGGGCCCCCAGGCCTCGGCCAGTGCCGGCGCCATGAGTGCCATGGGACTGAGCCCGCGAGCAGCCGTGTAGCGCTGGACAGCCGACCAGCTGCGCAGGTAGCCGAGCGCAGCGTCGAGCGACCAGTCGGTTTCCAGGACGAGCCGCGGCGGCGCAATTTCGTCAAAGGGAAACGGCAGGCTGGCGTAGCACTCCTCGACGTGGCGGCGCTCCCGCGGCCAGTAGGGACCGACGACGTTGCGATAGAAGTCGCCGATGACGGCATCGACGACCGGATCCACGGTGAACAACCCGTAGGTCCACAGCGCGATCACGCCACCGGGCCTGAGCACCCGGCGTGCCTCGGGGTAAAAGCGCGGCCAGTCAAACCAGTGGGCCGCCTGCGCCGCGGTCAGGAGATCGAAGTGTCCGTCCGGGGAACCGATCCGCTCGGCGGATTCCCGGACGTAGCTCACCCTGGGGTGGGGCCTGGCCCGGGAAATTTGCGCTTCGCTGGGCTCGGTGGCGCGCACGGCGGCGAAGTGCCCGGCGAGCCCGACCGCGGCCTGCCCATTGCCCGTCGCCACGTCCAGGGCCCGGTCCCTGGCCGGCGCGACCGAGGCCAGGTAGTCGAACAGCGCGGGCGGGTAACCGGGCCGGTAGCATTCATAGTCCCCGGCCTGGGTGGAGAAGTGATCCTTGAACGGTGTACCGTCGGTCATGGGGAGCAGATAGCGCCATAAAAAAAGCCCCAGTGCAATGCACTGGGGCTCGAGAAGCGGACTTACGGTGAAGGGAAGGAAAGTCCGCTAGGGGATCAAACCATGGGCCAACCACTTGCGATCGACACTAAGCCAGGCCGGGGGTCCGGTCAGTGACCTTGCGCACACTTCGCGCATCGCCTGGCTGCCGGGCCCCTGGTCCTACGACAGCTTGACGGCACGCGCGCGAGATTCTTGAATCCAGGGGCCGTCACAGTGGATTTTACATAATGGGACGCTGGAAGCCGCCCACCCGCCCCGGGTCGCAGTACATCACGCCGGCCGGCGCCCAGCGGCTGCGGGACGAACTCGACCAGCTGTGGCGGGTCGAGCGCCCGCAGGTGACGCAGGCCGTTGCCGAGGCGGCCGCACAGGGCGACCGTTCCGAGAATGCCGAATATATCTACGGCAAGCGCCGGCTGCGGGAAATCGACCGGCGGGTCCGGTTCCTGCGCAAGCGGCTCGATGGAATGATCGTCGTCGACCATGCGCCGTCGGACCGAAACCGCGTGTTCTTCGGCGCCTGGGTCGAACTCGAGGATGCACGCGGCGGGACCCGGCGGCACCGCATCGTGGGGCCGGACGAGTTCGACCTGGCGCCCGGCTACATCAGCATGGACTCCCCGCTCGGCCGCGCCCTGCTGGGCCGACGCCTCGATGACGAGGTCCGGGTGGAGCTGCCGGGTGGCGAACAGGCGCTGGTCATCACCACGATCGAATACGAAAGCGCGCCGGCCAGTGACTGACCACGGTCCGCGCGCGTCCTCGCAGCCGTCCCGCCCGACGCTTGGTCGGCGGTAGCTCGAAGGTGGCGGCAAGACGGCCGAGGCCGGGCGCCCGGCCCGGCCTCGGCTGGCGACAGGAACGCCGGGATCAGATCACCCGGACGTTCTTGAACTGCCAGGGATCGCTCTCGTCGATGTCCTCGGGGAACAGGCGGCCGCGATCGAAGACCGGGGTCCAGTCCGTGTACTTGCCGACCACGGGACCGAGGTAAGGCCCGCAGATCTCGAGGTTGCGGCGGAAGTCGATCTCGTCGGGCTCGACGATGCCGACGCTCGGATTCTCCATGGCATAGATCATGCCCGACAGCGCCGCGACGGTGACCTGCAGCGACGTCGCGCTGTTGAATGGCGCGAGCTTGCGGGCCTCGTGCGTGGACAGCTGCGAGCCATACCAGTAGGCGTTCTTCTTGTGCCCGGCCAGCAGCACTCCCAGTTCGTCGATCCCGGCGGTGATGTCGCCCATCATGATCCGCTTGCGTTCCTGCTCGTGGTAGTTCCGGCCACAGAATTCATGGACCGACAACACGGCGTTGTCCGCGGGGTGGTAGGCGTAGTGGACCGTCGGCCGGTAGGCAAGCTTGTCGCCTTGCTTGACGGTCAGGTAGTCCGAGATCGAGATCGCCTCGCCATGGGTGATCAGGAAACCGTGGAAATTGCCGGCCAGCGGCGTCCAGGTGCGCACCCGGGTCGCGCAGCCGGGCTGGCTGAGGAAGATCGCGTTCTTGCGCCCGAAGTCGTGCTGCCTGCCGTCGCGCGGAAAGTGCCGTTCATGCGAGCCCCAGCCGAGCTCGGCCGGCTGGCTGCCTTCGCTGATGAATCCGTCCACCGACCAGGTATTGACGAACTCGCCCGGCTCCTTCGGCCGGCTGGACACCTGGGTGTCGCGCTCGGCGATGTGTATGACCTTGATCCCGAGCTGCTGCGCGAGCGCCGCCCACTCGTCACGACTGCCAGGCTCGGCGACGTCGACGTCCGTGTCGGCGGCGATGTCGAGCAGGGCCTGCTTCACGAAGTGCGAGACCAGGCCCGGGTTTGCGCCATGGGTGATGACGGCGGTCGGCCCGTTGGGGCAGGCCTTGCGCAGCTCCAGGGCCTCTTCCCGCAGGGCGTAGTTGGTCCGCCGGCTCGCGGGAATGTTCGGGTCGCTGTAGCCGCCCGGCCATGGCTCGATGCAGGTGTCGAGGTAAAGCGCGCCCTTTTCCTGGCAAAGCTTGATCAGCGCGATGCTGGACACATCGACCGACAGGTTGAGCACGAAGTCGCCCCGGCCAACCAGCGGCTCGAGCACGTGGCGGTAGTTCTCGCGCGTCAGCGGATGATTGATGAAGCGGACACCGAACTGCTCGGACTCGTCGCGGCCGGCGTCGTCGGCGGTGACCACCGTGATGCGGTCCGGCGACAACCCGCCGATGTGGCGCAGCACCAGCGGGAGAATGCCCTGGCCGATGCTGCCGAAGCCGATCATCAGCAGCCGGCCGGGGAAATGGGTATGGATCTTGTGGCTCGTCATTATGGCGTTTCTTCCAGGTCGTAATTTCAGGATCGGCGACCGCCGGCTGGCTGGCGAGACGGACGCAAGGCCCAATAATGTAACGCAAAATGCGGCCCTCACGCACGGCGCCGGACCCCTGGAAAAAGGCAGCCGGCACGAGGCCGGCTGAAAGCTTGGGGAGTACTGGCCTCCTTGCGGAGCCATCGCGTCGGGCCGGACTCAGTGCCTGTCCGCCCGAAGTTCCGTCGACAGCGCATGACCGGCAAGCGCGAGGCGCTGACGTTCCTCGGCAACCGCCTGGCGCCAGAAGTCGCGTTCGCGGGCCGTCACCGGCAGCTCGAGGCCGCCTCCGTGGCCGATGGCCGCGGCACCCTGCTTCCGCCCCCGGGAGTCCAATGCGCTGCTGCTCATGGATAGTAAGACGCGGCAGCGGACAAAAGGGTTGCATCGCGGACCCCCGTCGGCGTAAATCCAGAAGCCGGCCGCGTCGCCGGCCTGCGCCACGACACCGGGGCGGCCTCATGAAGTTCTCGACCTTGCTGCAGCCAGCGGACCTGATGGGACACCTCGAGGACCCCGAGTGGCTGGTGCTGGACTGCCGGTTCGACCTGACCGATCCGCGGGCGGGCGCGCTGGCCTGGTCGGAGGGGCACGTTCCGGGTGCCGTCCACGCCGACCTGGAGCGCGACCTGTCGGGGCCGGTGACGCCGCAGAGCGGCCGGCACCCGTTGCCCGCGCCGGCCGCCTTCGCCGCGACGCTGTCCCGCTGGGGCGTGACGGCCCGGACCCAGGTCGTCGCCTACGATGCCTCCTCGGGCATGTTCGCGGCGCGACTCTGGTGGATGCTGCGCTGGATGGGGCATGACGCGGTGGCGGTGCTGGACGGGGGCCTTCAGGCCTGGGCGGCCGCAGGAGGCGCCCAGGACACGTCCCGGTCCCGGCGGCCGGCAAGCAGCTTTTCCGGCCGGCCCAGGGAGGGCATGACGGTGACAGCGGCGGAGCTGGCAGGCCTGCTCGCCCAGGGCGCCTGCCTGCTCATCGACGCGCGGTCGCCCGAGCGGTTCGAGGGACGCTCCGAGCCGCTCGACGCGCTGGCCGGGCACGTGCCCGGCGCCGTCAATCATCCCTGCCAGTGGAACCTGCGCGCCGACGGGCGCCTGCACCTGCCCGCCGACCTGAGGGAGCGCTGGTCAACGACGCTCGGGAACCGGGCCGGCGCGGAGACGGTCTGCATGTGCGGCTCCGGGGTCACCGCCTGCCACGACCTGCTCGCCATGGAGCATGCGGGAATCGGCGGCGGCCGGCTGTACGCCGGATCCTGGAGCGAGTGGATCCGCGATCCGGGCCGCCCGGTGGCGCGCGGACCCGCATGAGCCCGCAATTTACATGGCGGATCGTTCTGGTATCGTCCGCGCCCAACTGAAGGGAGCAGCACAATTGGACGTCACGAGCAGGCCCAAGGCCGCAGCCGGCTGGGACATTGCCGATTCTCTCGACCTGTATTCGGTCGATGCCTGGGGTAGCGGCTATTTCGGCATCAATGAAGCCGGCAATGTCGTGGTCAGGCCGGACCAGGACGCGGCGCGCCAGATCGACCTGTTCGAGGTCGTCGAACAGCTGAAGGCCCGCGACCTCACCGCCCCGGTGGTCATCCGCTTCTCCGACATCCTGCGGCATCGCCTCAAGACGCTGCACGACGCCTTCGCCACGGCCATCGCCGAGAACGAATTCCGCGGCGGCTACGCGGCGGTCTTCCCGATCAAGGTCAACCAGCAGCGGCTCGTGGTCGAGGAAGTCTACCGGGGCAGCGCCGCGTTCGGCTTCGGCCTGGAGGTCGGTTCGAAGCCGGAGCTGCTGGCGGTGATGGCGATGACCGAGGACGCGCCCGACCGCCTGATCATCTGCAACGGCTTCAAGGACGACAGCTACATCGAGGCCGTGATCCTGGCATCGAAGCTCGGCCGCACCATCATCCCGGTCATCGAGAACTTCTCCGAGCTCGCCTACGTGCTCAAGCATGCCGAGAGGTACAAGGTCCGGCCGCGCATCGGGGTGCGGGTGAAGCTCGCCTCGGAGGGTGCGGGCCGCTGGCGCGAGTCGGCCGGCGACCGCTCCAAGTTCGGCCTGTTCACCACCGAGATCCTCGAGCTCGTCGACGTGCTGCGCGCACACGACATGCTCGACTGCCTGAAGCTCGTCCACTGCCACCCCGGCTCGCAGCTGCACGACATCCGCAGGGTCAAGGAGGCCGTCGGGGAACTGGCTCACGTCTATGCGGAACTGCAGCGGCTCGGCGCCGACCTCGAATACATCGACGTCGGCGGCGGCCTCGGCATCGACTACGACGGGTCGCGCACGAATTTCGAGTCGTCGATGAACTACACCTTGCAGGAGTACGCAAACGACGTCGTGTACCGCGTCGCAAGCGTCTGCGACGCGCGGGGCATCAGGCATCCGACCATCATCAGCGAGTCCGGCCGTGCGATCGCCGCGCACCACAGCGTGCTCGTGTTCAACGTCCTGGGGGTCTCGCGCCTGGACCGCTTCCGCGTGGCCGGCGACATCGAAAAGGACTACGGCGGCAGCGACGAGGTGCCACAGCCGGTGCAGGACCTGTTCGAGGCCTACGGCTCGGTCAGCGAACGGCGCCTGGTCGAGTGCTGGCACGACGCCCAGGAGGCGCGTGAGCAGGTCTACCAGATGTTCAAGCTCGGCTACATCAGCCTCGAGATGCGCGGGCTGGCCGAGCGCCTCTACTGGGCGACCTGCGCGCGTGTGCGCGACGTTGCGCGCCGCGCGAGCCGCCTGCCCGAGGAGCTCGAGGGGCTCGACGCCGTGCTGACCGACACCTACTTCTGCAACGTTTCGATCTTCCAGTCGCTGCCGGACTCCTGGGCGATCGACCAGCTGTTCCCGATCATGCCGCTGCATCGGCTCGGCGAACGTCCCGTGCGCAGCGCGGTGCTGGCCGACATCACCTGCGACTCCGACGGCAAGATCGACCGATTCGTGTCGCTGCGCGACGTCAAGCGCTCGCTCGAGCTCCACGAGACCGTGCCGGGCGAGGACTACTACCTTGCCGCGTTCCTGGTAGGGGCCTACCAGGAGACGCTGGGCGACCTGCACAACCTCTTCGGCGACACACACGTCGTTCACATACGGCTCGACGACGAGCACGGCTGGTGGATCGAGGAGGTCCTGAAGGGCGACACCGCCAACAAGGTGCTCGGCTACATGCAGTACGACACGGACGAGCTGTACCCGCGCTTCGCGCGCGATTGCGAACGCGCGATGCGCGACGGCCGGTTGTCGGTGGCGGAAGGCCAGGCGCTCAAGCGCTTCTACGAATCCGAGCTCGCGGGCTACACCTACCTGGAGCCCGACGTTTCGGCCTGACCCTGGCCGCCGCCGGGCAGCCGGCGACGGGCCTGCGGGTCCGGCTGCAGGAGGATGGAACATGGCGCGCTGGGACCAGGTGGTGAGGATCAGCCGGGAGATCGAGGAGCGTTTCAACCTGAGCGCGGCCGTGCGCTCCAACGGCAGCCTGTACCTGTCCGGGCTGACCTCGATCGACGACGACATGCAGATCGTGGGCGCCGGCGACATGGAGGCGCAGGTGCGCCGGATATACGCCCGCCTGGAGCGCGCGCTGGCCGCCTGCGGCTGTTCTCCGCTGAACGTGGTCAGCGAAACGGTCTACACGACCGACATCGAGGGCCTCGGCCAGGCCGCCTGGATCCGCGACGAATTCTACGGGCGTGCCAGCGCAGCGCCGCCGGCCGCGACCGCAGTGGAGGTCCGCCGGCTGTATTTCCCGGACGCGATGATCGAACTGACCGTGACCGCAGAACTGCCGCGGCAGGCGGCGGACGACTGATGGCTCGTTCGGGGCGCAGCCCGATCCTGCAACGTTTCGCGATCGCCGGCCGCTTCGCTCCCGGCCGTGCCAGGGAGACCCTTGCCATGCACACACCGCGCCTTTCGCCGCCTGCCCTCGCATTGGCCGCCGCCCTGCTCGCCGCGGGCTGCGCTTCCGGTCCCGGCGCCGCCGGGCCGGCCGCGTCGGAACCGGTCGCGGATACCGCGCAGAGACTCGACGCCGCGATCGCCGGCGACCACCGCTCCCCCGAAAGCCTCGCGCGCGATGCCGGGCGTCACCCGAAGGAGACGCTGGGCTTCTTCGGGCTCGAGCACGACATGACGGTGATGGAAGTCTGGCCGGGGGTTAGCGGCTGGTATACGGAAATCCTGGCGCCGGTGCTGCGCGAGCACGGCCGCCTGATTGTGGCCAGCTGGGACCCGGCGGCCGACAGCAGGTACGTGCAGGACAGCCTCAGGGCCTACCGCGCCAGGCTCGACGCGAGGCCGGACGTCTACGACAGGGTCGAGGTCGTCGCGCTGCACTACCCTTCCGCGATGGACCCGGTGCCTCCCGCCAGCGTCGACATGGTCCTGACCTTCCGGAACCTCCACAACTGGATGCCGCGCGACGCGGCGCGGCCGATGCTGGAGGCGATGTACGCCGCGCTCAAGCCGGGCGGGATCCTCGGCGTGGTCGAGCACCGCGCCAGGCCGGACAGGCCGCAGGATCCGAAGGCCCGCTCGGGATACGTCCGCGAGGACTACGCCATCGAGCTGATCGAGAGCGTCGGCTTCAGGCTGACCGGCAGCAGCGAGATCAATGCCAATCCGGCCGACACCAAGGACTATGACCAGGGCGTCTGGGCCCTGCCCCCGACACTGAGGCTCGGCGCGGC
>DATHZW010000347.1:0-2355 GCA_035458405.1 Steroidobacteraceae bacterium
TCCGCGAACACGTACAGCTCGCCGCCGCGTGCGCGGACCTCCTGCAGGTTCGACTTCAGCTTTTCCAGCAGGTCGTTGTTGGGCGCGACGGCGATGACCGGCATGTCCGCGTCCACCAGCGCCAGCGGGCCGTGCTTCAGCTCGCCCGCCGCATAGGCCTCCGCGTGGATGTAGGAGATCTCCTTGAGCTTGAGCGCGCCTTCCATTGCGATCGGGAACAACGCGCCGCGACCCAGGAACAGCGCGTGCTGCTTGTCCCTGAATCTTTCGGCCCAATTCCTGATGTCGCTGTCGAGCGTCAACGCCAGTTCGATCAGGCCGGGGATCTCGATCAGCCGGCTGACCAGCTGGTGCTCGCGCTCGCGCGTGATGCCGTGGTGCTTGGCCAGCGCGACGACCAGCATGCCGAGCGCGGCCAGCTGGGTCGTGAACGCCTTGGTCGAGGCGACGCCGATCTCCGGCCCCGCACGGGTCAGCATGACCAGTTCCGACTCGCGGACCAGGGAACTCTCGGGCGCATTGCAGATGGCAAGCGCCGACAGATAGCCCTTCTCCTTCGCCAGGCGCAGGGCTGCCAGCGTGTCGGCGGTTTCGCCGGACTGCGAGATGGAGACGAACAGCGTGTTCTCGAGCACGACGGGCTGGCGGTAACGGAACTCGCTGGCGATGTCGACCCAGCATGGCAGCCCGGCGATCTGCTCGATGAAATAGCGGGCCACGGCGCCGGCATGAAAGCTCGTGCCACAGGCGACGATCTGCACCGCTTCGGTGCGGCGCAGGACATCCATCGCCGCAGGCCCGAAGGCGGCCTCGAGCAGCTTGCCGCCCACCGCGCGCTCCGCCAGCGTCTGCGCGACGGCGCGCGGCTGTTCGTGGATCTCCTTCAGCATGTAGTGCGGATAGTCGCCCCGCTCGACCGCGTCGGCCGCCAGCTCGCTGTCGCGGACCGGCCTGTCGACCGCGGCGCCGCTGGCATCGACGACATTGACGCTCTGGCGATGGATGGCCGCCACGTCGCCCTCGTCCAGGAACATGAAGCGCCGGGTCACCGGCAGCAGCGCCGAGACGTCGGAGGCGACGAAGTTCTCGTTCTCGCCCAGGCCGATGACGACGGGGCAGCCGGCGCGCGCCAGCACGATGGTGTCCGGATCCTTCTCGGACACGACCGCGAGCGCGTAGGCACCTTGCAGCTCGCGTACGGTCTGCTGGACCGCCGTGAACAGGTCGCCGTTGCCGGCCAGATGCAGGTCGATGCGGTGCGCGATGACCTCCGTGTCGGTCTCCGAGCTGAACTGGTAGCCGCGGCGCTCGAGATCGGCGCGAAGTTCCTCGTGGTTCTCGATGATGCCGTTGTGGACGATCGCCACGCCGTCGCGGGAGATGTGCGGATGGGCGTTGCGTTCGCTCGGCACGCCGTGGGTCGCCCAGCGCGTGTGCGCGATGCCGAGGTTGCCGTGCGCCGGGCTCTCGTCGAGCGCGTCGCGCAGCCTCTGCACCTTGCCGACGGTGCGCAGACGCCTCATCTGCCGGCTGCCGTTCAGCACCGCCACGCCGGCCGAGTCGTAACCTCGGTACTCCAGGCGTTGCAAGCCCTCGATCAGGATCGGGACGATGTCCCGGTCAGCAACCGCGCCTACGATGCCGCACATGGTGACCTGCCTTGGTCGAGAAGCCACGGGCAACGGGCCGCCCGCAGCCGTGATTGACAGACAAACTTTTTCATCGACTTGCGGCCGCCCCGGGGAGGGACCCGCGGGCGCGGCCAGTGCGCCATTCTAGTCCAAAACCGGCAGGACCGATCCGGGGGGTATTTCACAGAATCCACAGCCCGCGCGGGATACCAGGCGCTGCACAAAGCCCCGGCCCGGGCGCCCGTCGGGGCGGTTCGCCCTCGTTCGCCCGGAAAGGCAGAAACTCGCTCACTTCGGCGAACCGCCCCTCCACGCCCGCGCAGCTGGGCGTCTCGCCATGTCCGGTGCCCGCTAGCCAGCGCGGGGTTTCTCCTGCTGCGACTGCCGGTAACCGGGACGAAGGCGGGGACGCCGGCCCGCCCTCGACCGCGCGGGGTGCGTCATGCCGACGGAGCCCGGGACCGGCGGCGCTACTTCTTGACCGGCCGCTTCCAGCCGTCGATCGAGACCTGCTTGCTGCGCTCGATCGTCAGCTTGCCGGCGGGCGCGTCCTTGGTGACGGTGGAGCCGGCCCCGATCGTGGCCTGCTCGCCGACCGTGACCGGCGCGACCAGCATCGCGCCCGAGCCGATGAACGCCCCGTCACCGATCACGGTCCGGTGCTTGTTGGCCCCGTCGTAGTTGCAGGTCACCGTGCCGGCGCCGACGTTCACCTTCACGCCGA
>DATHZW010000348.1:0-4559 GCA_035458405.1 Steroidobacteraceae bacterium
CGGCCGCCCGCTGCGGTCAGCGGTTGTAGCGGAAGTTGTCGACGCCGTGTAACACGCCAATGTCATATTGCTTGCCCTTGCCGTGACATTCGTCGCAGGTCTCGACATTTCCGGATATCAGCGTGCCGTCGACCTGCTCGATCAGCTGCACGACCGGCTGGCCGGCCTCCGCGCCCAGCTCGTTGAACGAGGCCCCCTCGTACCACATGTGCGCCGCGATAGCCGCCCCGTCATGGCAGCCCGAGCACGCCGCCTTGTTTGGCGAAATGTTGGTGTCGAGCTCCGGGTTGGCGATGTCCGCACCGTTGATGAGCGTCGATGCCAGCACCTCGCCCTGCACGACCGGGTAGAACGTGTCGGTCTCGTGGCAGCCCTCGCAGTTGTTGAGCTTGCCGGGGTAAGCCGTGATACCGGTCAGGTCGTGGCCGCAGGAGTTGTACTTGCCCGCATGGATGGCGTGGATCATGTATTTCATGTCCAGCACGCCGGGCGCCGGGACGGGGTTGCCAGCCGCATCGAACTCGGGGCAGGAGCGATCCGGTCCGTGGCAAGACAGGCAGACGAAGCCGGCGTCGTTGTTGGCCGCGTAGGTGCCGCCGTGCGCCGCATTGCCCACCTTCTTGTGGCAGTCGTCGCAGTTGTCGAAGTCGACGACGGCGCGGCGTCTTGCGGCCGTCGCATCCGTGATCGCAAACGGCTCGCCGGCTGCGTCCACGTAGACGTAACCGTTGACGGCTTCGCCCGTCAGGCGCTCCGTGTCCAGCTGCAGGGCCGGGCGGGCGACCAGGAAGACCGTGCCCGAACCGGTGATCCTTGTCGCCGGGACCGGCACGTCGGACCTCTTCGTGAACGTGCCGTCTCCGTTGCCAGTGACGCCACTGGCGAGGAAATCTATCGTCGTCGCGTAGCCGGGCTCGAGGTGGCCGTTGCGATCGACCGCGCCGCTGAGGTAGTTGCTGTAGTCCTGGTTCGACCAGTTGACCTTGGCCTGCAGCCGTGTCCTGGTGGCGCCCGGCAGGCCGGCAAACGGTCCGGCGGGATCCAGGATGTCGTAGGCCGCGCCGGTCTCGGGGTTGCTGACCCGGATGGTGACCCTCGCGTACTCGCCGGGCGAGACCCTGCCCGCGACGGCGCCGGGGGAACCGTCCACCAGCACGCCCTCGACGCTCACGATCTCCAGCCGGAACCGCGAGGAGAACCTGAGTTGCCGGTTCTCGTGCACCCTCGCGACCCGCAGCCGGCCGTCGTAGAGGGCGGCATCCGGGCCGTGGCACTCGATGCACTGGTCGTCGGTGGCCACGCCGGCTTCGTGGTTCTCGCCGGTGGCGAAATTCACGCTGTCGTGGCAGCTGCCGCAGGCCGCCGCGTTCGGCACCTTCTTCCAGTTGCCGGCCTGCGGCGTCTTCGCGTCGCTGTCGTCATGACAGGTCTGGCAGTTGCTGATCGCCTGCGGGAATTCGATGCCCTCGCCCCATTCCCCCTTCCCGGCATGGATCTGGTGGATCATGTAGGGGAAGTACGCCGCCCCGCCGCCAAGGTCCTGCGTGTGGCAGAGCACGCAGTACTGCGTCTCCCTGCGGTTACTGTGGCCTTCCAGGTCGTCGTGACAGCTGTTGCAGGTCGCGGTGGCCACGATCTCGCGGCTCTCGATGCCGGTGGTGGCGCCGTCGACCGGACGCCAGGTGTAGACGCCGTTGCCAGCCTCGGGCGTGGCCAGCTGCAGTCCGACGCGCGTGGTCCTCGACGCCACATAGCGCGCATCCGCCGGGACGTTCGTGCTGAATGTGTAGGTGTAGGTGCCGTCGCCGTGGTCGACCAGCGTGCCGAGGTTGCTGCCGCTGCTCCTTTCGTACGCCAGCTGCGTCCAGGTGCTCGATTTCCCGCCGCTTGCCGGGGGTGTCAGCTGGGACAGCAGGAAGCGAAAGCCGTTGCCCGCCAGCGTCGCGCCTGGATACGGCACGCCACCCTGGTCTTCCAGCCTGAAATCCACGACCGGCGCCGAGGTGATCGCAACGCCCGTGATCGTCGGCAGGATGATATTGGCCGGCGCCGCCGGCACATCGGGAGTCCCGCCGGGGCCGGTGGGTCCCGTACCGCCCGGACCCTGCGGTGCCTGGGCACCGCTCCCGCCACTACAGCCGGCGAAGCCGACCGCCAACATGGCCGCGACCGCCAGAGTCGCCAACTGACCGATGTTGTTCTTGCCGATTGTCAACACGCGGGCATCTCCCTGATTGCTGGCCGTATTGTGCGCTACGGCACGCGCCTCGTCACCACCGGATGCCCGTGGAAAATAACGATTATGTAGCTTGTCGCCGCTGTCGGCGGGACTCGAAAGGCGGCGCTTTCGCGGTTCCGGGACAGTTTACTGAATCCGCTCCGCTCGGGATCCCGCACGGCTCCCGGAAGCGACTTCAGCCGGCTGCCCGCCTTCCTGGCGTTCCGCCCAGCGGGTGATGCGTTCGAGCGCCACCGCGGCGGGCTCGACATCATCGTCCTGCTCGAGCTCGGCGTGGATGTGCGCCCGCATCTGCTCGCGAAATACGTTCACGGACTCGAAGAAAGCCGACATCATCAGCACCCATAGGTACATTCCACGCTCGGTCAGCCGATAGCCGTCGGCTCTCTCGACCACCGCGCCGGCCAGCTTCAAGGCAGCCATCTCCGCCGCCATCGCGCCGGCAAACCGCCCACCGAAGCGCTGCTTCAGCCACGCGTGGTCCATTCGCAGGCCGAACAGCCGCAGCAACATCTCGTAGCGCATCTGCTCGCGCTCGCTCATGGCCCGCCGCTGGGTGATGGCCGGCAGCCCGCGGCCGATGCGGTCGGCGTAGGCGTGCAGTGAGAAGGTCGTTGCGTACATCGCGCCGCCGATGTAGCTGAACGCGCCGCTGCCGACGCCGACGTAGTCCGCCGCATCGGCGATGTATTCGTCCACGCCGCCGCCCGCACCGCGCGAGAAGCACCACGCCGAGGACGCCCTGAATGCGGGACGCAGCCGCGTGAGGATCCGCCGGTAGTAGTCGCGCACGCGCCGGCGGTCGAGCCTGCCCATCTGCGCGGTCATCTTTCGCCGGACCGCATCGGAGGTCATCAGCGGGTAGAAGGACGCCTGGTTGGCCGCGCTGCCCAGGACGGCTTCCAGGTCCGCCTCCAGGATCCGGGGCGTCTGGTGCGGCAGGTTGAAGATCATGTCGACGTTCAGCGTCTCGAAGCGCCCGCGCGCCCGCTCCAGGTTGGCCAGGATTACCTGCCGGCTGCCGTACTTGTCGTAGCGCTCCATTTCCTTCAGCAGGCCGTCATCGAAACTCTGCACGCCCACCGACAGGCGGTTGACGCCGCGCGAGGCCAGCATGGCCAGGGTGTCCTCCGTCAGGTCGGAGGGATTGGTTTCCACGGAAATCTCGCGTATCGGAAACGAGGCGCGGATCAGGTCGAGGGTCGAGGCGAGCTCGCCGGGCGCGACCGTCGGCGTACCGCCGCCGACGTAGACGCCGGTGAACCGGAAGCCGGCGTCGCGGTAGGTCTCGATCTCGCGACGCAGGGCGAGAAAGTAGCGGGCCGCCTTCTGCTCGCGGTATTCGACCCGGTGGAACGAGCAGAAAGGACAGAGCACGTGGCAGAACGGCACGTGCACGTAGAGGAAGGCCTCGCCGCCCGGGGGCGGCGCCGGGACGCTGACGGGACCCGCGTCGAAAGCCATCGCCGAACGGGAACTGCGGCGGAAGAACGGCAGGATGATGCGCTCGTAGAACATCTGGATGGGCCGCCCGTCGCCCCTGCCGCGCCGCGGCCAGCCGGCGCGGCGCCGCGCAAGGGCACCACGGGACTGTCGCTGTTTCCGGCCAGCATGGGAATGAGGGCTGTCCCCATGCCCAGCGCCCGGCGCGGCGCCGTCGGTCGAACGGCGGGGCCGGACGGACGCCTACTCGACCGTGACGCTCTTGGCGAGGTTGCGGGGCTGGTCGACGTCAGTGCCCTTCAGCAGGGCAACGTGATAGGCGAGCAGCTGCAGGGGAATCGTGTACACGGACGGCGCCTGGAAGTAGCTGACGTGCCTCGGCATCGTGATGACGTGCACGCCCTCCGAGGATTCGATACCGGACTCGGGATCCGCGAACACGTACAGCTCGCCGCCGCGTGCGCGGACCTCCTGCAGGTTCGACTTCAGCTTTTCCAGCAGGTCGTTGTTGGGCGCGACGGCGATGACCGGCATGTCGGCGTCCACCAGCGCCAGCGGGCCGTGCTTCAGCTCGCCCGCCGCATAGGCCTCCGCGTGGATGTAGGAGATCTCCTTGAGCTTGAGCGCACCTTCCATTGCGATCGGGAACAACGCGCCGCGACCCAGGAACAGCGCGTGCTGCTTGTCCCTGAATCTTTCGGCCCACTTCCTGATGTCGTCGTCGAGCGTCAGCGCCACTTCGATCAGGCCGGGAATCTCGATCAGCCGGCTGACCAGCTGGTGCTCGCGCTCGCGCGTGATGCCGTGGTGCTTGGCCAGCGCGACGACCAGCATGCCGAGCGCGGCCAGCTGCGTCGTGAACGCCTTGGTCGAGGCG
>DATHZW010000349.1:0-18984 GCA_035458405.1 Steroidobacteraceae bacterium
TGCCAGGCACCTTTCAGGTGCCTGGCACCTCTCAAACGCCAGAAAACTGCAGTTCGGACAACCGCGTGTACAGCGGGTTGCGCTCGATCAATTCCGAGTGCCGGCCGATATCAACTATCCGGCCGCGATCCATGACGACGATGCGATCCGCCTTCAGCACGGTGGCCAGCCGGTGGGCGATGATGATGGTCGTGCGGCCCTGCATCAGGCGCTCCAGCGCCACCTGGACCACGCGCTCGCTCTCGGCGTCGAGCGAGCTGGTCGCCTCGTCGAGCAGCAGGATCGGTGGGTCCTTGAGGATCGCCCTGGCGATCGCGATCCGTTGCCGCTGGCCGCCGGAGAGACGCGCACCGCGCTCGCCGAGGAAGGTGTCGTAGCCTTCCGGCAGCTCGCGAATGAAGTCGTCGGCCGCTGCCGCCCGCGCGGCGTCCTCGATTTCGGCGTCGCTGGCGTCGGGCCTGCCGTAGCGGATGTTCTCCCTGGCCGACGCGCCGAACAGCACCGTGTCCTGCGGCACCAGCCCAATCCGCCGACGGACGTCTTCGGGCCGCGCCGCGACCAGGTCCACGCCGTCGACCATGACCCGTCCCGACTGCGGATCGTAGAAGCGCAGCAGCAACTGGAACGTGGTGCTCTTGCCGGCGCCGGAGGGTCCGACGAAGGCGACCGTCTCGCCCGGTTCGATGGCCAGCGAGAAGCCGTCCAGCGCACGGGCGTCGCGCCTGGACGGATAGCTGAAGTCGACCGCCTCGAACTGGATGCGGCCCGTGCCCGGGGAGGGCAGCGGGACGGGCGAGGCCGGGGCCTGGATGTCCGGCTCGGCCTCCAGCAGCTCGACCAGGCGTTCGGTCGCTCCGGCTGCCCGCTGAACTTCGCCCCACATCTCGGTCAGGGCGGCCGCGGAACTCGCCACAAACACGGCGTAGAGCAGGAACTGACCCAGCTCGCCGCCCGTCATCCGGCCCTCCAGCACCGCGTGCGCGCCGAGCCAGAGCACCAGGGTGATCGCCCCAAAGACCAGCATGACGCCCAGCGCGGTCAGCAGCGCCCGCGCCCTGGTCCGCCGCACGGCGGCGCCGAAGGCCGCTTCCACGGAGCGTTGGAACCGCCCGCCCTGGAGGTTTTCCAGCGTAAAGGCCTGGACGGTCTGGATCGCGTTCAGCGTCTCGCCGGCCAGGCCGCTGGAATCCGCGATCCCGTCCTGGGCGTCCCGGGACAGCCTGCGCACCAGCCGGCCCACCAGGATCAGCGGGGCGATGACGACCGGCACCAGCAGCACGATCCATCCCATCAGGCTCGGGCTGGTCAGCGCCAGCATGACCAGCGCGCCGATCAGGTTGATCGCGGAGCGCAGCGCGATGGAAATGCCCGAACCGGCGATCGACTGCACCAGCGTGGTATCCGTGGTGAGCCGCGACAGGACCTCGCCCGTGCGGGTGATCTCGAAGAAGGCCGGGTCGAGCCGCACCACCTTGCGGTAGACCGCGTCGCGGATGTCCGCCACCACGCGTTCGCCCAGCCAGGTGACGAAGTAGAAGCGGATTGCGGCAAAGGTGCCAAATACGGCCGCCGCCAGCAGGAACCAGCCGAAATAGCGGTTGATGGTCTCTGCCGAACTTGCGGCGAACCCGCGATCGATCATGAAGCGGGCCGCGATCGGCAGGGTCAGCATGGCGCCCGCGGCGACCAGCAGCGCCACCAGCGCCAGCAGCAGCGTTCCGCGATAGGGCCGCAGGAACGGCAGCAGCGACCGTAGCGGCCGGATCGATCTGCCTTTCGGGCGGTCCCTTTCGTCGGTCATGGGCAGGTTGCGCCTCAGTCTGCCGGCGTGCCGGGCTCGAGGGCGGCGAGCAGCCGGCCAATGAGCGCATCGACGTCGCCGCGATCTATCCAGCGCGCGACGACCACCAGGTCATGGTCCGGATCGACATACACCATGTTGGTACCGGCGCCGAAGTGAACGATGACGCTTGCCGGCGCACTCGGCAACAGCTTGCGATCCGTGTTGACGAACCAGTTCATGATGCCGTACTGCGTGTTCTGCGGCGTGGGGCGCCGCGCGTACTCGAACCAGGCCTCGGGATAGACCTGCCGCCCTCCCCACTGGCCGCGCCGCAGGCACAGCAGGCCAAAGCGCCCCAGGTCCCAGGTGTTGATGAACAGGCCGCCGCCCCAGTGGCCACCGCCGCTGACGGACTGCATCGCTCGGCCGTCGATCGTCACCCAGGAGTTTTCGTAGCCATGCCAGCGCCAGCTGTCGCTGGCGCCGATGGGTTGCATGACCTCGCGTGCCAGCACTTCAGGCAGCGGCTCGCGCCAGACATGCAGCGCCGCCAGCGCTAGCGCGTTCACTCGCACATCGTTGTACTTCCAGCTCTCGCCGGGTCCCGGCACGCTGGCGGTCGGCCACGCATAGGGGTCGTCGCCCTGCGGCCGGTCGGCCCAGTCCGGCTTGCCCCAGAGCGTCCCGCGCCAGTTGCTGGTCTGGCGCAGCATCTGGTCCCAGGTAATGGTCGCGTTGGGCGCGCCGGTGAACTCCGGGATGGCGATGGTCGCGCTGACCCGGTCGTCCACGCCGTGAATCCTGCCGCGCGCCACGGCCAGGCCGACGACCGTGGACAGGAAGCTCTTGGCGACGCTGAAGGTCATGTCGACGCGGTCCGGATCGCCCCACTGCGCGACGAGGTAACCATGCCGGATCACGAGTCCCGCGGGGCCGCCACGCGGCTGGATGGGGCCGATCGGCGTGTCGAACGGCTCGCGCGCAAAGGACAGTGGAATGCCGAGAGACAGATCCCGCGGCATGCGGGTTTCCCGTGCGGTGGCGAAGGCGACCGCGTCCGCCAGTCTCTCGGTGTCGAATCCGGCCTCATGTGCCGATAACGACGCCCAGGCGCCCGGCGGCGGAACGTAGGCGTCGGCGGCGTGTGCCGGCGGCGCGAGGACCAGCCAGCACAGCGCGACGACAAAGAGGCGCCGGTGCATGACATCTCCTGGTGACGGCCGCGCGGGCCCGGCGCGGGCCCGGCCAGCCCCGAGGTGCGAAGGGCAGTCTAACGGTTGCAGCAGGTTCCTGGACACCGGGGCGCGGTAGAATCGTCCCGTTCGTCCCGTTGGAGGAAGATCGAGCATGTCCGACCTCAAGCGCCTGATCTGGGATGTGCCGGATTTTCCGAAGCCCGGCATCCTGTTCCGTGACATCAGCCCGCTGCTGCGCTCGCACTTTGTCGAGACGATCGAGGCGATGGAAGGCCTGTTCTCGCAGGCCGACTGGCGGGATGTCGACGCCGTTGCCGGCATCGAGTCACGCGGCTTCATCCTGGCCGCGGCCATGGCGGCGCGGCGCGGCAAGGGCTTCGTGCCGATCCGCAAGCAGGGCAAGCTGCCGCCGCCGGTCGTGGACGTGCCCTACGCGCTGGAATACGGCACCGGCGTGCTGGAAATGCAGCGCGGCGAAGGCCGACTGTTCCTCGTCGACGACGTGCTCGCGACCGGCGGCACGCTGGCGGCCTCGGCCACGCTCGCGCAGATGGCCGGCTATGACGTGACCGCGCTCGGCGTGCTGATCGACCTCAGGCTGGTGAAGCACTTCCAGTGGGAAGGGCTGAAGGCCCGGACGGTGATTGAGTATGGCGGGTAGTGACTGGCGGATGGCGGATAGCGGATAGCGGATAGTAAGATACGCTGATCTGGCTATTTCGTCGAGACTCTTTTCGAGCCACGTTGCGCGACCCGCCGCCTTTTTTAACCACCCACCTTGCTGCGACCTGCCGCTCACCGGTCACAGTCCACTTTCCGGCTATCCGCCATCCGCCATCCGCTATCCGCTATCTCGCCGCCTTCCCGTCCTGCTGCGCCTTCATGATCTCCCGGACCATCTCCAGCCCCGTCTGGCTGCAAGGCGGCAGTTCGACGTCGCTCTGCCCGAGCGGCGTGGTTCTTGCGCCCCAGCGCAGGATGTGGGCGGACCAGGTCAGGCCCGCGCCGAATCCGGTCAGCAGCAGGTTCGCCTGCGGTTGCACGCGGCCGTCTTCCAGCGCTTCCACCAGCGCGACCGGCACGGTCGCCGCGGACATGTTGCCGTAGCGCTGCACGTTGACGTAGCAACGTTCCATCGGAACGCCCGCGCGTTTGGTCACGGCCTCGATGATGCGCAGGTTGGCCTGGTGCGGCACCACGAGGTTGATGTCATCGGGCCCCAGCGAACATGTCTTCATGACCGTATCGCAGGCCTGGCTCATGCCCAGCACCGCGCGCTTGAAGATGTCCTGGCCTTCGAAATTCCATTCCGTGTTGCCGATCACCCAGCCCTGGCCGGCGTAGTTCTGGCCCCAGCCATGCACCTGCAGGATCTCGCGGACGTCGCCGAAGCATCCGAGCTTGTCGGCCAGCACCCCTTCGTCGGCATCGGTCGGCTGCAACACGACGGCCGCGCAGCCGTCGCCGAACAGCACCGCGACGTTGCGGTTGGTCCAGTCCATCAGGTGCGAGATCAGTTCCCCGCCGATGACCAGCACGTTCCTGACCGTGCCTTGCCGGATCATCGCGCTGGCCGTCGCCAGGCCGTAGAGGAAGCTGGTGCAGGCGGTGTTGACGTCCATGGCCCCGGCGTTCACGGCGCCCAGCCGCTTCTGCACTCCCGAGGCCATGTTCGGCACGATTTCGTCCATGCTGCAGGTGCCGAAAATGATCAGGTCGATGTCCTCGGCGCCGATGCCGGCGCAGGCCAGCGCCCGGGCGGCCGAGACGTAGGCCATCTCGCCCAGCGGGACGTGGGAAATCCGCCGCTCGCTGATGCCCGTACGGCTCCTGATCCACTCGTCGTCCGTTTCCATGAAGGTGGCGAGGTCGGCGTTCGAAAGGACGGCGGGCGGCATGCACTTGCCCCAGCCCGTGATGGTTGCATTCGTCACTTCTTGGAACTCCCGTCGGAATGCCGGCATTCTACGCGCCTGGTCGCGGCCGGCCACCCGTCGCGAAAAACCGGGCCGGGGAGGCCGATAAGCATCTGATTGCAGTGGGACTCGAGCCTTCAGGCGGCCGGGGGCCGGCTAATTCAGGCAAGATTCAGGTCGATCGCGATATGGTGTTTTCCGAGGTAAAAAAGTCACGGGCTTCGACCGATAATCCCGCAACCCGATGTTGGTGATCCCGGTTTTCAAGGAGATTGGAAGATGAAGAGCAAATTGGTGGCCCTGATGATTGCTTCCGGCGCGCTGGCCATGAGCGGCGCGGCACTGGCGGGAGACGCCGCAGCGGGCGAAGAGAAGGCGGCAATGTGCATGGACTGCCACGAGCCGTCAGAGGACTTCGCCGGCCTGAGCGCCGACGAGATTTCCGGCAAGATCAAGACCATCGTCGCCGGCCAGTTCAAGCATCAGAAGAAGCTGACGCTGTCTGATGCCGACGTGGCCGACATCGCCGCGTTCTTCGCCGCCGCCGACGGCAAGTAGGCGATACCGGCAAGCCTCCCGGGGCGGTCGCCCGACCGCCCGCGGGAACGCCTGCTAGACTACAGGATTCGACGCGACGCGTGCCGCGAGGCGCGCCGTCGGCGTTGATGCGTCCCCCTGTTATTTCCAGATCGAGGTAAACGAATGAAGATGACCCGATTCCTCGCGGCAACCGCTGCCGCATGCCTGGCGCTCGGCGCAGTGGGGCCGGCTGTCGCCGGCGATGACGTGCTCGCCAAGGTCGTGGCCGGCGACTGGCGCAAGCCGGAAGACCGCGCCCGGGATGCGGAACGTCACCCTGTCGAGTCGCTGACCTTCTGGGGCCTGAAGCCCGGCATGACGATCCTGGAGGTCCAGCCCGGTGCCGGCTGGTGGACCGACATCCTGGCGCCGTATGCGCACCAGACCGGCGGCCGGTTCTTCGTGACGGGCCCGGACATCGAGAACCCGGAACTGTCCGAGCGGGGGCGCAAGGCGCGCGCGGACATGGAGGCCAGGTTTGCCGCCGGCAAGGACGTTTACGGCGAGGTCGGCATCGTCAACTGGGGCGCCAAGTCCGCGCCCCTGAAGGCGGATCAGTACGATTTCGTGCTGGTGGCGAGGTCGATCCATGGCTGGATGCGTACCGAGGGCAGCCTGGAGCGAAGCCTGGCCGAGTTCTTCACGGCGCTCAAGCCGGGCGGCATCCTGGCGATCGAACAGCATCGCGCCAATCCCGGCGCGCAGGATCCGCAGGCGAAGAGCGGCTACGTCACCGAGGCCTACGTGATCGAGCAGGCGGAAAAGGCTGGATTCCGGCTGGCCGCCCGCTCCGAGATCAACGCCAATCCCAAGGACACCAAGGACCATCCCTTTGGCGTCTGGACGCTGCCACCTGCGCGCGCCACGGTCCCGTACGGCTCGGGCCTGGATCCGGACCCGGCCTTCGACCACTCGAAATACGACGCGATCGGCGAAGCCGATCGAATGACGCTGCAGTTCGTCAAGCCCTAGTGCAGCCTGCTGGCGCGGCCGATCAGCCGCGCCAGCAGGTCCGTTGCGCTAAAATCGCCGGCCTCGAAGGACAACTTGCAGCCAGCCAGTGACTGACCGAATGCCGGTGGTGTTGGTGGACGACCATCCCATTGTCCGGGACGGCCTGGCTTACCTGCTCGCCGAGCAGCCCGACTTCGTTGTGGTTGGCGAGGCGGAAGATCCCGAAACGGCCCTGGACGTCATCGAGCGGACCTCGCCGCGCGTGGTGGTGCTCGACCTCAACCTGCAGGGTCGGGAGGCGATCCCGCTGCTGGCCAGCCTGCGGGACCGCTGGCCGCAGCTGCGTATCCTGGTCCTGTCCATGCACGATGAAGACCTCTACGCCGAGCGCCTGCTCGCGCTCGGGGCCCATGGCTACGTGATGAAACAGGAGGAGCCGGCCGAGTTCCTCCGGGCCCTGCGACGGGTAGCCGCTGGCGAGATCCATGCCAGCCGGAAGATCGCTGACCGGGCGCTGTCCCGGCTGCGCAGCGCGCAGCCTGTCGGGGCGACGGGCGTCGGGCTGACCGTCCGGGAACGCGACGTGCTCAGGCTGGTCGCGCAGGGATTGGGTAC
This sequence comes from Steroidobacteraceae bacterium, assembly GCA_035458405.1. Lineage (GTDB taxonomy): Bacteria > Pseudomonadota > Gammaproteobacteria > Steroidobacterales > Steroidobacteraceae > SG8-30. The sequence continues at coordinate 7,044 of DATHZW010000349.1, forward strand.
GCGCGAGATCTCGGCCCAGCTTGGCATGAGCCCCAAGACGGTCGACTCGCACCGCCGCAACATTCGCGACAAGCTCGGCCTGGCGAACGCGCGCGACCTGGTGCGCTATGCCGTCCGTTGGGCCGAAGACATCGACAGGAATGGTTCCTAATGACGCGCAGGGCAGCATCGGCGACCGCCGCCGCCAGGCCGCTGGCCGAGGGCCAGCTGGCGGCGCTGGACTCGGTCTCGCAGCCCGTCCTGGTGCTTTCGGGGCAGGACGCCGTCGTGCTGCATGCCAACAGGGCTTTCCTCGAGTCGACCGGTTTGTCGCGAGCCTTGCTGGCGTCCAGGGGATTGTCCGGCTGGCTGCCTGCAGACGCCCTGCGACGGCTGGTCGAGGCGGTCGGGCGTGCGATGGAAGCAGGCGCGGCCGAGTGGATCGAGGGGGACCCGTTGTGGACGCGTGCGGCCCTGTGCCGCCTCGAATCGGGTGGCGCCCGTTACTGTGTCGCGACCCTGACGCTGATGCGCAATGGCGGCGACTTCGGGCAGTCAAGCCCGGACGTCAATCGCCTGACGGCGCAGTTGATGACGGCGATGGAACTGGAGGGCATGACCGCGTGGACCTGGCGGGCCGACGTCGACCAGATCAACATCAACTTTCGCGGCAGGCAGACGACAGGTCAGCTCGCGGCCGGCAGCCTGCAGGAGTTTCTGCAGCGCGTGAGCGAGGAGGACCGGGAGCGCGTGACGGCTGCCATCGGCGAAGGGCTGCAAACGGGCAGGATCGTGCGGGTCGAGGTTCGCGCCGCCAGCGGCGACGACCCGCCGCGATGGTTCAGCATGGCGGCCCGCCGCTTCCTGGACGACAGCGGCGCGCCCGCCGGCCTGGTCGGCGTTACGCGCGACATCACCGCCCGCAAGGATGCCTACCGAAAGGTGGCGGAGGGCGAGCAGTGGCTGCGGTCCATCCTCGAGGCCGAGCCCGAGTGCGTAAAAGTCGTGGACGGTGCCGGCAGGTTGCGCCTGATGAATCCCGCCGGGCTCGCGATGATCGAGGCCGACGATGCGGAATCGGTGCTCGGCCAGTCGGTCATCGGCTTCGTCGTTCCTGAATACCACGCGGCGTTCAAGTCCCTGCACAAGCGGGTCATGGGCGGCGAGACCGGCGCGCTGGCGTACGAGATCCGGGGGCTCAAGGGTGGCCGGCGGCCGGTGGAGAGCCACGCAGCGCCGCTGCGCGACGAAAAGGGCAGCGTGGTCGCGGTGCTGACGGTGACGCGCGATGTCAGCGAGCTCAGGATGCTGTCCCGGGAGATCATCGAGGCCTCGAACCGGGAGCAGGAGCGAATCAGCCATGACCTGCACGACGGAATCGGCCAGGAGCTGACCGGCATCGCGCTGCTCCTGAAAGGCCTGCAAAGCCAGCTCGAACGACCGCCGGGGGAACTCAGGCGCGAGTTGGCCGACATCCTGGGCCTGGTCAACGGCGCGGTGCAGGGCGCCCGCCTGCTTGCCCACGGGCTGTCCCCGGTGGCGATAGAGCGCGGCGGACTGGCCGTGGCACTGCGTGAGCTGGTCGCACGGGTGCGCAGGACATCCGGCCTGCGCATGCGTTTTACCAGCCGCGGCTGGCGGGACGACCGCCTCGATACGGCCACGCGCCTGCATCTCTACCGGATCGCGCAGGAGTCGCTCAACAACGTCCTGCGCCACGCCGACGCGCGGCAGGCCAACGTGACCCTGGCCATGTCCCGGGCAGGAGCGACCCTCAGGATCGCGGATGATGGCAAGGGCGTCGACGCGCAACCCATGTCGGCGGCGGGGCTGGGCCTGAAGATCATGGGCTATCGCGCGCAGATGATTGGCGCCACGCTGGGCGTCGAGCCCGGAGAGGATGGCGGCACCGTGGTCACGGTCGTGTGTCCCTGTCGGCTGAGGCCAGGGCAAGGGGGCGGTAATGACCGCCGCGGATGACCGGTCCGGTGGCGCAGGGACGACCGCCGCACCCCGGCCACGCCGCGTGTTGCTGGTCGACGACCACCCCATCGTTCGCAAGGGCCTGCGCAGGTTGATCGAGCATCACGCGGGGCTCGAGGTCTGCGCCGAGGCGGAGGGCGTCCGGGGCGCACGCGATGCCATCCGCGAACACCAGCCCGATGTAGTGGTCGTGGATCTTTCCCTGAAGGATGGCGACGGCATTGAACTGGTGAAGGAAGTACACGCCCATCATCCGGGCCTGCCGTTGCTGGTGCTGTCGATGCACGACGAGTCGGTCTATGCCGAGCGGCTGCTTGCGGCTGGCGCGAGCGGCTACATCATGAAACAGGCCGCGAGCGAACTGTTCATCCAGGCGCTGGAGGAGGTTCTCGCCGGTCGCACCTACATCAGTGACGCGGTCAGCGCCCGGCTGCTGCACAAGGCCGCGGCAGGCGGGATCAGGAACGGTTCGACAGCGACCGACGCCCTGTCGAACCGGGAACTGCAGATCCTCGAGATGATCGGCCGCGGCCTGTCGTCCCGACAGGTCGCCGAGTCGCTGAACCTCAGCATCAAGACCATCGAGGCGCACCGCCAGCGCATGAAACGCAGGCTCAACCTGAAAAGCGGCGCCCAGCTGGTGAATTTCGCGGTCACCTGGGTCGCCAGCCACTGATCGGGGGCCGCAAGCTTGATTGTGCAGCGCAAAATCACGGTCACGACCCCCATTTAAACCTTTCAGGCCTGGTCGGCTTCTAATCCTTCGAAGCCAGTGAGACCGGGGTACGCTCGGATCACCAGGCAGACAGGAGACGCAGATTGACGGAGCCGGCGCAAAAGCCCGAGCCGAGCGAGGCAGACCTGATCGCAGGGGCCCGGGCCGGCGACATGACCGCCTTCGAGCGTCTCTACCGAGCCCATGTGGCGCGTGTGCACGGCCTGTGCCTGCGGATGACCCGTCATCAGCAGACGGCCGAGGACCTGACACAGGAGACCTTCGTGAATGCCTGGCGCAGCCTGTCGACCTTTGAGGGACGCAGCGGCTTCGGCACCTGGCTGCACCGCATCGCGGTCAACGCCGTGCTGGCGCGGAGTCGCTCGCCCCAGGGCCGCGGTGAGGTCAGCATCACGGACGTCGACGGCGAGGACCGGGAGTTCCCGGCGCACGACGGCATGGACACCGCGACGCCGCTCGACCTGGAGCGCGCGATCGAGACGCTGCCCGCGGGGGCCCGCGACGTGATGGTGCTGTACGGCGTCTACGGTTACAGCCACGAAGAAGCCGCGGACATGCTCGGCGTGGCGGTCGGGACCTGCAAGGCCCAGCTGCACCGCGCCCGCCGGCTGCTCCGCGATCGCATGGGTATGGAGGCAGGCGCATGAGTACCGTCCAGTTCGGGCGCGACGAGCGCGAGCGCGATCCGCTGCTGCGCCAGGTCGCCGCATTGCCCAGGGAAGTCGAGCCGTCACACGACCTGTGGCCAGGCATCCGCGCGCGCCTCGAGCAGGCCGCTCCGGCGCCGCAGGCGGCGCCGCGTGGACTGTCCTGGTCCTGGGCGCTGGCGGCCGGCGTGGCCGTTGCCTCGGTTTCGGTCCTGTTCACGTGGATGGCCGTGCGGGCGCCCGGCGAGGGCCCGGCGCAGGTTGCGGGGCTGGCGCCCACACCGACCGAGGCGCTGCAGCCCGTGTCCTACGGCGGCTACTCCAGGCTCGGTCCCGAGTATGTCGAGACCCGCGCCCAGATGCTGGACCTGTTCAAGTCGAGGCTGACGGAGCTGCCGGAGGAAACCCGGACCCGCGTCGAGCAGGACCTGGCGATCATCCAGGCGGCGGCGGACGACATCGACGCCGCGCTGGTCGCGGATCCATCGAGCAGGCTGCTGAACAAGCTGCTGCTGAGCACCTACCAGGAAGAAATGAGGCTTTACACCAGAGTAGCGGCACCCGGCGAAGCCGGCCGCCAGAGGACCTGACCATGAACATTCGCTATGCCGTCATTGCAACCAGCGTCTTGCTGGCCACCCCCGCCGCCCAGGCGGTCCAGAACATCGACCGCAGCCTGCCCACCGGCGCGACGCCCTCGGTCGAGATCAGCAACGTGCAGGGGCGCGTCACCGTGACCGCCTGGGACCAGCAGGTGGTCAAGGTCACCGGCACGATCGAGAACGACCAGACCGAGTTCGAGTTCGTGGGCGACCAGCGCCATGTCGTGATCAAGGTGCGGCCCGAGTCGGGCAAGAGCCACCGCAACCACGACGAGGCCATTCTCGACATCAAGGTGCCGGCGGGCGCATCGCTGGACATCAACACGGTCAGCGCCGACATCGACGTCCAGGGCGTGCGCGGCGAGCAACGCCTCCAGGCCATCAGCGGCGGCGTCACCACCGTTGCCTACAGCGAACAGCTCGATATCCGCACCATCAGCGGCGACGCGGTCGTCAACGGCACCGGCGGCAAGGGGCGGATCGACGTCCAGAGCGTCAGCGGCGGCGTGACGGTGCGCGGCGTCGACGGCGAAGTGGAGGCGCAGAGCGTCAGCGGCAACGTCGAGCTCGACCTGGGCACGGCCACGCGCCTGAGCCTCGAGACCGTTTCCGGCAACCTGAAGGCCAGCCTGACGCTGGCAAGCGATGCCCGTCTCGACGCGGAAAGCGTCAACGGCAACATCGATGTCCGGTTCGCCAAGCCGGTCAACGGCGAGTTCGAGTTCGAGACCTTCAGCGGCAACATCGAGAACTGCTTCGGGCCGAAGGCGGAGCGCAAGAGCAAGTACGCTCCCGGTACCGAGCTGCGCTTTACGCAGGGCAGCGGCGGCGCGCGGGTGAGCGTGGACACCCTGTCGGGCACCATCTCGATCTGCGACCAGTAATCCACGCTGCGACTTGCGCGCGACGGCCAACCCCCGGGGTTGGCCGTCTTGCGTCGCGATACGGACGGTCCGGCCGGCGCGCGCTGCTAGAATCGCCCCGTCGCCCGTGCCGGGAATTCCATGCGTCCCATCCGCGCCCTGCTGCTGTTTCTCGCCGTCCTGGCGGCGACCGCCGGCGTGCTTGCGCTCGGCTTGTACGGGATTGCCCGCCTGTCCTGGTCCGAGCGCCACGCGGCGGCGTGGCTGACGGACGCGCTCGGGCTGCCGATCGAGGTCGACGGCCTGGCCGTGGGCTACTTCCCGCTGCCGTGGCTGAAGGTGGAAGGGCTGACGATCGCCGACGCCAGCGTCGGGCCTGCGGGCCTGATCGTGGAAGCCGACCGCCTCGGGCTGGTCGTGCCCTGGCGCACGGTATTCGGTCGCGGCTTGAGGGTCGAGCGCGTGGAGGTGGCCTCGCCCCGCGTGCACCTGGCCCGGGATGCCGCCGGCCGGGCCAACTGGGACGAGTTGGGAGAGCGGATTGCCGCGCTCATGGCGGGGGAATCCCTGGCCTGGTCGCTGGGAGAATTGGAGGTGGACGGTGGCAGCGTCGGCTATCGCGATGAACGGACGGGAACCATCGTCGAGGCGACCGGCGTCGCCCTGACAGGCGAGGGCATCGAACCCGGCAGGTTCTTCCCGATGCGGGCGCGGGCGGCGCTGCAGTCGGCGGGCTACGTCTTCCATGCGGCTTTCGACGGGCAGGCCATGGTCGACCCGGACCGCGACGCCTACGCCGCACAGGCGCTGAAGTTCGACGGCTGGCTCGGCGGCGGCGAGCTCGGACTGGCTGGCGTGAAGCTGGCCGCGACGATCGAGGAGCTTGCGGCCGACCTGGCCGCGGGCACCGCCGCCGTGCACGGCCTGGAGTTCGACGGCCTCGGCGTGCATGCCAGCCTGAATGCCGATGCGGCGGGCCTGGGTGGCGCGTCGGTTGCACGCTTCACGCTGGGCACCGCGCCGTTTGCGCCCAGGACGATCGGCTATTCGCTCAACAAGCCGCTCCCCGAAACGGCCGACGCCGCGGCGCTGGGGCGCGCGACAATCGACATCCGGGGCGAGTGGAGCGGGGCCGGCCTGCGACTGGACGCTGTCCGCGGCGAGCTCGACGACAGCCGGTTCGAGGGCGGCTTCTGGCGGGCGGCGGACGGGTCGCCCCCGAAGGTTCGCCTGAACGTGGACCGGCTCGACCTGGACCGATATCTCCCGCCGGACTCGCCCGAGACCCGTTCGCAGGCGTCGCCGCAGGCGGCGGTCGAGGCACTGCTGCATGGACTGCGGCAGGTGACGGTGGACGCCGAGGTCACCGTGGGGGTCGCGCAGGCCGCCGGCGTGACGGCGCGCGACCTGAAGGTGACGCTCGTGCCCGACGGATCGTTCCCGGCCGGGGCGGCGCCGTGAACGAGCGCCGTGCAGGCGGCGTGGCCGCGCTCATGCTGCTGGCATTCGGGGTGCCGGCTGCCGCGGCCATGTCGGTCGAGCGGCTCGAGGCCGGGGAAGAAGGCCCCCGCTATCACGTGACATTCGAGGCCAGGCTCCAGGCGCCGGCGGACCGCGTGATGCGGGTCCTGCAGGATTACGCCGGCTATCCGGCGCTCGACACGCGAATCATCGAGGCCCGGGTCACGACCGCCGGCGACGGCGAGCGCGTGTTGTTCACGCGGCTTCGCGGATGCGTGGGCTCGGTCTTCTGCCGCGACATGGCGCGTTACGAGCGCCTGACCGAGAGCGACCGCCTGCTCGTGGCGGAGGCGATTCCCGGCCGCGGCGACCTCGCCAGTGGCCGGGCCGAGACGCGCATTCAAGACGATGGCGCGGGCTCGCGGGTCGTTTATCGCAGCGTCTTCGAGCCCGCGTTCTGGATGCCGCGCTGGCTGGTGCGCTCGGCCATGCAGCGCACGCTCGAGGACGGCACGCGCCGCATGTTCGAGAATGTGGAGCGCAGGGCGCAGCAGGTCCGGACACCGTGAGCGCCGCGCAGATCGCCGCCGAAGTCGCGCCGCGATTGCTTGCGTGGTTCGTGGAGCACGGGCGCAGGGACCTGCCCTGGCAACGCAACCCCACGCCGTATCGCGTGTGGGTGTCCGAGATCATGCTGCAGCAGACCCAGGTGGCCACGGTCATCCCGTACTTCGAGCGGTTCGTGGAGCGTTTCCCCGACGTCGCCGCGCTGGCTGCCGCGCCGATCGACGAGGTGCTGCACCTGTGGTCGGGACTCGGCTACTACGCGCGGGCCCGCAACCTGCACGAGGCCGCGGGAACAGTCGTTCACGAATTCGGCGGGCGGTTCCCGGACACGATAGAGGCGGTGCAGCGGCTGCCGGGCGTCGGCAGGTCCACGGCCGGGGCCATCCTCGCGTTGTCGCGGCGCGAGCGTCATCCGATCCTGGACGGCAACGTCCGGCGCGTGCTGGCGCGGTGCTTCGCCGTGGAAGGCTGGCCCGGCGAGCGGGCCGTGGACGCGCGCCTGTGGGAGCTGTCGGATGCCTGCACGCCGGAGCTCGATCCCGATTCCTACACGCAGGCGGTCATGGACCTTGGCGCCACCGTCTGCACCCGGTCGAAGCCCGCCTGCGACCGCTGCCCGCTGGCCGAGATCTGCCTGGCCAGGGCCCAGGGACTGCAGGCCAGGTTGCCGACACCCCGGCCAGCGACTCGGGGGCGGCGGGTCGAGAAGACCTTCATGCTCATGGCCGTCAGCACGGACGGCTCCGTGCTGCTTGCACGGCGACCCGCAAGCGGCGTCTGGGGCGGCCTGTGGAGCCTGCCGGAGTTCAAGGACACCGACAGCGCAACCGCGTGGGCGACCGAGAGGCTCGGCGCGGGCGGGCCGGTTCTCGAGGCATTGCCGTCGATCCGGCACAGCTTTACGCATTTCGACCTGGACATCCTGCCGCTGCGGCTGAGGGTCGAGCGGCCGGCGGATGCCGTGGCCGAGGAGGGGTACGTCTGGTATAACACGCGCGCCCCGGCGAAGCTGGGGCTCGCGGCGCCGGTCGCGGCGCTGATCGAGGCGCATGTGGCCGGACAACGCGGGAATTGACTGCGAGGAGCAACGGGGCGATGACCAGAATGGTGCAGTGTGTGAGGCTCGGGCGCGAGGCCGAGGGATTGACCCGCCAGCCCTGGCCGGGCGAGCTCGGCAAGCGCGTGTACGACAGCGTTTCCAGGGAAGCGTGGCAGGAGTGGCTCGCGCACCAGACCATGCTGATCAACGAATACCGGCTGAATGCGCTCGACCCGAACGCACGCAACTTCCTGTCCGCCGAGATGGAGAAATTCTTCTTCGGCGAGGGCGTCGAGAAGCCCGCCGAGTTCGTCGAGCCTGAATAAGGGGTGCCAGGCACCCATAGGGTGCCTGGCACCTTCAGTCAGCGCTGATGAGCTTCCACGTATTGCCGCAGCGCCTCATCCATTCGGGTTTGCCAGCCGGGACCGGACGCGCGAAAGAAATCCAGCACGTCGTTCGAGACTCGGATCGTCATCTGCGTCTTGCGCGACGTACCCGGCGGCCTGCCGCGACGCACGAGCTTCGTGCCGCGATACTCATCGGCACTCTCAAACCAGTCCGCGTCGAGTACCAGCGCCTCCCCAGTTGCCCTACGACGGACCCGGGGGCCCTTCGCCTTCTTCGATACGCTGTGCGAAACGCGCTTCTTCACGGCTATTCCCTTTTCCCATCGAGATGATGTGCCGCGCATCTCCTCGCGGCGTCCAGACGATTACAACCAATCGTCCCCGCAATCGGCCGACGGTAACGAAGCGGCGTTCGCCGTAGTCCCAGCGTGTATCCTCCAGCTGCAGCGTGTGCCCGCCGAACACGCGCACGGCGTCGGCAAAGTCGAGGCCGCGCTCGCGCAGCGTCTGGCGGCGCTTGGCCGGATCGTAGGTGACCGGAATCGTCATTATTGTAGTTACAAAAAATAGAGCCCGCAACACCTGCGGGAGTGCCGGGTACGGTGAGCGTCATCGCAGTCGTGAAGCGGAGCGGGGTCAAGATCGGCGGGCGTTTTCTGCCAAGACTCGGCACAAACTCAGGCGCGAATAGCTGTGAATTCGGGGGCAGTTCACTGGGGAATTCGAATTCACAGTGCCTGGCACCTCTCCTGGCACTTCTTCTTATCGGCCCGCCGAATACCCGAAGTCGATCGAGAAATCCGCGCCCGTGATGGACGCGGCCTTCGGCTGGCACAGGTAGAACACCAGTTCCGCGACCTCGTCGGCGCGCACGAACCGCGCCTCGGGTCCCTGCGGGTATTTCGCCAGCAGCGCCGCCTTGTATCCCTCGGGATCGCCGCCGCCGTATCGGTCGGCCTGGAAGTCCAGCATTGGCGTGGCGGTGTCGCCGGGGGAGACGACGTTGGCGCGGACGCCGGCGGGAGCGAGGTCCAGCGCCAGCGCGCGCGTGAAGAGCGTGACGCCACCCTTCGAGGCGCAGTAGGCGGCCGCGCCGGCGTTGCCCTGCCGGCCGGCGTCGCTGGAGATGTTGACGATCGCGCCGCGCGATTCGCGCAGCGCCGGGATCGCCGCCGCGCACATGAAGAACGTCGCCTTCAGGTTGACGTCGACCAGCAGGTCGAAGTCCTCCTCGGTGCAGCGCTCCACGGGTCCCTCGCGCCACACGCCCGCTGCGTTGACCAGCGCGTCCAGGCGACTTTCCCTGGCCAGCACTTCGGCGACCACGCCGTGGCACGCGTCCGGAATCCGCAAGTCGGCCGGCACGCGCACCGCGAGCGGCAGCTTTTCCTCGAGCGACGTCAGCAAGCCGTCGCTGAGGTCGGTCGCGGCGACCCGCCAGCCGTCGCGCGCGAAGCGACGGGCGATCTCGCTGCCCATGCCGCCGCCAGCGCCGGTGACGAGCACGACGGGCGTGGTCATGGCGCGCGCGACTCCATGACCGAGTTGCCGCCGTCGACGACGATCAACTGGCCCGTGATGTACGAACAACCCGGCGAGCACAGGAATTCGACGAGTGCCGCGACCTCGTCGGGCGTTCCCGACCTGCACATCGGCGTGACCAGGCCGGCGGCCGCTTCGTCTGCAGTTTGCGAGGCCGTGGCGATCCAGCCGGGCGCCACGGCGTTGACCGTGACGCCCTGTGCGGCCACTTCCAACGCCAGCGCCCGGGTGAGCCCGACCATCCCGGCCTTCGAGGCTGCATAGGCCGCGTCGCCCGGCATGGCCGATACGGGACCAGCCGTCGAGGAGATGTTCACGATCCTGCCGTAGCCGCGAGTCGACATCCCGCCGACGAATGCGCGCGTCACCAGGAACGCGCTGGTCAGGTTGCGCTCCAGCGATCGATGCCAGTCGGCCAGCGTCATGCTTGCCACCGGCTCGGCGTGATCCAGTTCGCCGAGCACCGCCATGCCGGCGTTGTTGACCAGGGCCGTCACTGGCGGCCCCAGCGCTTCAGCCCGGCGGGCCAGCTCCCGCACGGTTTCTTCAACGGTCAGGTCGCCCTGGAAAGCGTGGACGCGCGCGCCCTCGGCGCCAAGCGCCTCGGCCCTGTCGTGGATGCGGGGCGAGAGGCCGGTAAGCAGCAGTTCATGCCCGGCCCGGGCCAGCCGACGGGCGATGGCGAAGCCGATGCCGGAATCGCTGCCCGCGCCGGTGACGATGGCAACGCCCTTCTCTGGACTGGATCTTTCCCGTGGACGCGGCACGCCTGCCCCCTGGTTTCCCACGCATCCTAGCTGCCGGCGGGATCCGTTCCCAGACATCCCGCGGGTTTCCTTGACGCCTCCGGGGCCGTCCCGGTCTAATACGCAACCCTACCCGTGGCCAGGTAGCTCAGTTGGTAGAGCAGCGGACTGAAAATCCGCGTGTCGATGGTTCGATTCCGTCCCTGGCCACCACTTCTAACTCGCTGATTCCCATGCCGCTTTCCCAGCGGCAGGGCGGCCATCGGGTGTCGATGGCGGGCACCATCGGACTTTTCGGAATCGGGTGGGTCTTGGATCCCTGACGGGCTGTGAAAGGGCTCCGGGTTGATCGGTCCCGGGGCAAATCGTGACCCCAGCCCAGGGGCTCACCGATGTCTGTTACCGGCCAACAACGGACACGGACGCCGCGCAGGATGCGGGAATCTGACGTGGCGCTCGCACCCGTTGAAGGTCCCTGTCTGTCTAGACGAACGACAGGCCTGCCTTCAACACCATCACGCACATAGCGATGATGATGACCGAACCGATGGTCCAGAAGGTTGCGCGGATATCGTGGATCTGGCCTGTGCCGTAGACAACGAAGTGGAGCAGGCGTGCGACGACGTAGCCCCAGAACAGCCACTGCGCGAGAACGAGCGATGGGCCAGTGAGCACAAACAACAGCCCGATAACCAGGAAGAACGGAATATTCTCCAGGTGATTGAGCATGATCCGCCGCCAGCGTTCGACATGCTCGTTGGGTTCGTTCTGGTTCGGATTGGGCGTGGGATTGACCAACGTCTTCTTCAGGTCTTCGGGCGCGCGAAAGCCACTCTTGTACCGCAGCATCTGCACTACCGTGATCCACGCAGTAGCGACCACTAGCAGGATCATCAGCGAGGCGGCGCTCGCGTAAGTCGCGAACACCGGATTGTCGAAGGTGAGTCTGCCCATGAATCCGCCCTCCGTTGTTCTGACCGGAAGATTGCGCCGATCCAGGCAATCCGGCAAGGCGATATCCGCGCTTATAGGTGCGACTTTCTGCAGCGCTCCGTGGCAGATGAGACCAGCATGCGCGTGCTCAATCTCATCTTCGCCATCGTTCACATGCCTGGATGAATCGGGGAGACTACGGCCGCGGAGAGTTAACTTGGCAATACCCTCGCTCCCGACTACCGCTGCGCGTAGGCCCATAACAAGGCGATCAGGCCACCAACGTACAGCGAGCCAAAGACCACCTTCTTCAACGCGTGTTCACACTCGGTTTACAGTGACGATTGATTCTGTCATGGTCGACTTCGCCATGAGCCACTAAAGGCGATGAAGAAACTGCTTGTGGTTCCGATGTGTCATTCGCAATCCTGTTTTCCATAATCTTGCTGGAAGAGCCGCGGGTAGACGCTTCGGGATAGACATATCCAAAACG
>DATHZW010000350.1:0-3145 GCA_035458405.1 Steroidobacteraceae bacterium
CGCATGCGCGAGGCGCCGGATCGCGCGGCGACGCTGCTCGGCATGGCGCTGCTCGCCCATTGCGCCCGCGTGGCGGGACTCGAGCCGCCCCGGCCAAGCGAGCTCTCGTTTCCGGCACGGGGCAAGCCCGTCTGGCCTGCCGGGCCCGACTTCAGCATCTCCCATTCGGCGGCGCGCGCCGGCTGCGCACTGGCACCGACGGACACGCAGGTGGGTCTCGACATCGAGCAGCGAGGCGCCGCGGCCGGAAGCGGCCTGAGCCTGGTTGCGTCAGGAAGGGAACGGACGCTTTACGAGTCCTCCGGACTGACGCTCGATGATCTGTGGACGGCCAAGGAAGCGGTCCTGAAGGCCGCGGGGGCGGGGGCGACGCAGGCCGGGGAGGTGATCCTGGAGGTCGACGGCGCCCTGCTGTGGGGCGTCAGGTACGCGCTGCTGCGGCCCGTCGTGGCGAGCGACTGTTCCTGCACCCTGGCTGTCACGCGCCCGGCTGGCCTGAGCGTCAGGGAAGTCGATGCCGCCTCGCTGCTGCACGCACTGGACTGATCGCGTTGCGGTATCCGGCCGGGTGACCGAGAATCGCGCGGCCCGGTGACACGAATGCCTGATCCCAAACCGCCCCGCAACACGCTCTACGACAAGCAGACGCGATCCAGCCGCAAGCTGACGCGGACGCGGCTGTTCCTGTACCGGCTTGCCGTGCCGCTGGCCATCGGCCTGATCCGGCTGTGGTGGGCCATGCTTCCACGCGTGCGCGTGATCGGACAGCAGCACCTCGAGGCCGCGCTGGCGGATCATCCCTCGATCATCCCCGTCTACTGGCACGGGCAGCAGCTGCTGCCCGTCAGGCGCCTGCTGCAGGAGTCGGCGCGTGGCCTGAAGCTCGGCTTCCTGATCAGCCCGTCGGTCGACGGCGAGCTGCCCGCCATGCTGGTGAAGCGGGCGGGGGGCCATGTCATTCGGGGATCCTCGAGCGCTACTGGCGCGCGGGCCTTGCGCGACTACTACGAGGCGATCTCCAGGCACGGCGTATCCCCCGCCATCACCCCCGACGGTCCCCATGGGCCGCGTCGCGAGTTCAAACCGGGCGCCGTCCTGCTGTCGCAGCTGTCGGGACGCCCGATCGTGCCGATGGCCTACGCGGCGCGCCATGCCTGGCTGTTCCCGACCTGGGACCGGTTCGCCCTGCCGTGGCCTTTCACGCGCGTCGTGATGGTCATCGGCGAGCCGGTGATCATCCCGAAGGGGCAGGATGCGGCCTCGCTGGAGGACTGGCAGCGAAGCCTGCGCGATCGGCTGGAAAGTCTCTACGAGCAGGCGCGCGCGGCGCTGTAGCGTCGCGCCGTCAATCGGTGTCGGCGCAACGCTCGCCCTCGAGCTGGATGGTCGAGTGCGTGATGCCGTGGCGTTCAGCCAGCAGCTGCTTGATCGCCCTGAGCGCCTCGGCCGGTTCCTGGTTCGGCCCGAGCTGGGCGTGCAGGGTCAGCAGCACGTCCTTCGATCCAAGCGACCAGACGTGCACGTGGTGCACGTCCACGACCCCGGGGACGGCGTCCCTCACTTCCGTGGCCAGTCGCCGCGATTCGAGCCCATCGGGCGTGCCTTCCATGAGGATGTGGGTTGAGCGTCGCAGCAGACGGATGGCCAGCCTGGCGATCAAGGCACAGATCAGCAGGGACAGCAGCGGGTCCGCGCGGGTCCAGCCGGTCGCCAGGATGATGACGGCGGCCAGGGAGGCCGCGATCGAGCCACCCAGGTCGGACAGGACGTGCAGGTAGGCGGCGCTCAGGTTGATATCGTCGTCATGGTCGTGGCGCAGCAGCAGGGCAATGCCGACATTGAGCCCCGCGCCGAGCAGCGCGATGACCAGCATCAGGCGGCCCTCGACCGCCTGCGGGGCGAGCAGCCGGTCCACTGCCTCGACGGCGAGCCAGGCGACCAGCACCAGCAGGGCCACCGAATTGAGCATGGCCGCGAGCACCCTGATCCGCCCGTAACCGTAGGAGCGGCGGGGGTCGGCGGGTCGCCGGGCCAGGCGCGCAGCCGCGTAGGCCATCGCCAGCGCTGCGGTGTCGGCCAGCATGTGGCCCGCATCCGCCACCAGCGCGAGCGATCCGGCGACATAGCCGCCGATCGCCTCGGCCACCATGAAGCTCCCGGTCAGCACGGCGGCGACGCCTAGCCGGCGCGAGCTGCCTTGGTCGTGATGGTCGTCGTCGGACATCGGGGCATTGTCGTGACCCGGCGGTCGGGCCGCAATCCTTGTCGCGTCGCCGTTTGGGTATACTGCGGCCGCGAATGAACATCCGTTCCAGGCTGCCGGTCGCGATTTCCGCGCCGGAGCCGCGCCGGGAATCCCGCCCATGACCCTAGAGCCGCTTCCGCTGTCAGTCGTGATTCCCGTCTGCAACGAAGCGGACAATGTCCTGCCGCTGGCACGCGAGATTGCCGCCGCGCTGCGCCCGCGGACGACGATCGAGATCCTGTTTGTCGACGACGGCAGCGACGACGGCACGCTCGCCGCAATGCGCGCTGCGCGCGAGGAGATTCCGGAGATGCGGCTGCTCCGGCATTCCCGGCGCAGCGGGCAGAGCGCCGCGGTGCATACCGGGGTCCGCCGCGCGCGCGGGACCTGGATCGCCACCCTCGACGGCGACGGACAGAACGACCCGGCCGACTTTCCTGCCATGCTCGACGCGCTGGACCAGGCGCAGGGCGCCGACTCAACTGTTCGGCTGGTGATGGGCAACCGCGTGACCCGCCGCGACACCTGGCTGCGCCGCGTGTCCTCGCGCGTGGCCAACGGCGTGCGCGGCTGGCTGCTCGACGACGGCACGCCCGATACGGGCTGCGGCATCAAGCTGATGCATCGCGAAACCTTCCTGGAGCTGCCGTTCTTCGATCACATGCACCGATTCCTGCCGGCCCTGTACCAGCGCCAGGGCGCCAGCGTCATTTCGGTCCCGGTCAACCATCGCCCGCGAACCCGCGGAACGTCCAAGTACGGCCTTCACAACCGGCTCTGGGTAGGGATCGTGGACATGTTCGGCGTCATGTGGCTCCGGTCGCGCTTCAAGCCAGGGCTCGAAGTCGTCGAAGAATGAATCCGGGCCGGGCCCTGCCATGACGCATGCCTGTGATCCGG
>DATHZW010000351.1:0-7121 GCA_035458405.1 Steroidobacteraceae bacterium
GTCCGCATTGTCGGGCTCGACCGTCATGGCGAAGCGAAGGTTGGCCAGCGTGTACTCGTGCGCGCAGAAGACGCGCGTGTCGTCCGGCAGCGCGGCCAGCGCATCCAGCGACGCCAGCATCTGCTCGGGCGTCCCCTCGAACAGCCGGCCGCAACCGCCACTGAACAGCGTGTCGCCACAGAAGACGGCGCCGTGACCGTAGTAGGCGATGTGCCCGGCAGTGTGCCCCGGCACGTCGAGCACCCGGAAACGCAGGCCCAGCCCGGCCAGCGTCACCTCGTCGCCGCCGGCCAGCGGCGTGCTCGCCGCCGGCGCCCGCTCGCGGGCCGGCGCGAAGACGCGCGCGCCCGTGCGCTCCACCAGTTCGGCAACCCCGCCCACGTGGTCGGGGTGGTGGTGGGTCACGAGGATGGCCTCGAGCGCCTGGCCCGATGCGGTCAGGGCGGCCAGGACGGCCTCGGCGTCGCCCGGATCCACCACCGCGGCGCGCGACGGGTCGTCGGGCCCCTGCACCAGCCAGAGGTAGTTGTCGGTGAACGCGCGTACGGGGGTGACGGTCAGCATGAGGGTCTGGTCGGTTCCCCGGAGGCCGGACATCAGATGGCGCGTATTACAACCCTCCGGGCCTGCAAATGCCACCCCCGGGGTCGCAGAACCGCGAAGCCGCCCGACAGGTTATGCTGGCGCGCATGCAGGAGGACGGTTCGACACTGGCCGAATGGCTCGCAGGCCCACCGGGTCGGGCTTTGCTCGACCAGGAGCAGACTGTCATGGCCGAGGCGCTGGAATGCGTCTTCGGGGTGCAGTGCCTGCAGGTGGGCGCCTGGGGCCCGCCTGGCGCGTTCCTGGACCTGGCGCGCACCCAGCGCCGCGCGTGGCTGTCGGCGGACGCCGGCGTGGCCGGCGCGATCCGCTCGAACCCGGCCAACCTGCCGATCCAGTCGGACAGCATCGATGCGCTGATCCTGCCGCATACGCTGGAGTTCGCGGCCGACCCCCACCAGGTGCTGCGCGAGGCAGAGCGCGTGCTGGCCGCGGAGGGCTGCGTGGTCATCCTGGGCTTCGAGCCGCTGGGCAGCTGGGCCCTGCGCCATCGCCTGTCCGGGAGCGGGTTCCCGCCGGGCCTGGAGCGGTTCCTGCCGGAGCGCCGCGTGGCCGACTGGTTAAAGCTGCTGAGCTTCGACGTTGGCCAGCCGAGACGCTACCTGTACACCCTGCCGCTTGCGCGGGCCCAGAAAGGGCGTGTCGGACGCTGGGCCGAGCGGGCCGGGACGACGGTATGGCCGCGGCTGTCCGGCGCCTACCTGCTGGCAGCCAAGAAGCGGGTCTACTCGATGACGCCGTTGCGCCCGCAGTTTCGCGTGCGTCCCGCCGTGCTCGGCGGCCTGGCCCAGCCCAGCCGGCGGGTCGGAACATGACCGAGGTCGAGATCTTCACCGACGGGGCCTGTCGCGGCAATCCCGGGCCCGGCGGCTGGGGCGTGGTGCTTCGCGCGGGCGCCTACGAGAAGGAACTGTGCGGCGGCGAGCCCGCCACCACCAACAACCGCATGGAGCTGACCGCGGCGATCCGCGCGCTGGAGGCGCTGAAGCGGCCCTGCCGCGTCGCCCTGTACACCGACTCGCAGTACGTGCGCCAGGGCATCACGGAGTGGCTGGAGCAATGGCACGCGCGCGGCTGGAAGACGGCCAACCGCAAGCCGGTCAAGAACCAGGACCTGTGGCAGCAGCTCGACGCCCTGGCGCAGCAGCACGAGATCGAATGGCACTGGGTCAAGGGGCATTCCGGGCACCCGGAGAACGAGCGGGCGGATGTGCTGGCGAACCAGGGGATTGATGAGCTGGTGAATCGTGAATCGTGAGTCGTGAGTGGTAAGAGCCGCTAGGCACTCTTACGACTCACTACTCACTACTCACCACTCACCACTCACCACTCACCACTCACTACTCACAAGCCACTTCGAAAACCAACAAAAAGGGCGGCTTTCGCCGCCCTTTTCGTAACGCGATGGTTCGACTGCAAGTCGATCAGCCCACCATCTCGTTCAGGTTCTTCAAGGAACGGATGCGAACCTTCTTCGAGGCCGGCTTGGCCTTGATGGTCATCTTCGCTCCCGTGAACGGGTTCACGCCCTCGCGCGCCTTGGTGGCGGGCTTCTTCACGACACGCATCTTGCAGACGCCGGGAAGGGTGAAGACTCCAGCGCCCTTCAACGCCTTCTTCATCACGCCGTTCAGCGCGTCTAGTACGGCCACGACCTGCTTCTTCGTCAGGTCGGTCTGGTCGGCAATCGTCGAAACGATCTGCGACTTGGTCGGCGCCGCATTTTTCTTCGCCATGTACTTCGTCTCCTGTGGGTTGGCTTGGCGGACTCAGTTCCGCCTTCGAACTACTCGATGCGCACGATACCACGTAAAAAACCGCCACATAAGAGGGTGCGATGAATTCTATGCCGCTTTTTTCAGGCTCATTGCGATGTCGTGTCGAAGCTGCGCGTGACAGTTGCGGTAATCGTCGAAGCCTGCGGGGGTCGCGCGCGGAGCTCGAAGGTCGTCGGCTCCTGGTTGCCGACCGGCGCTTCGGCGATGTAGGAGACGGCGGCGCCCTCGAGGACCGCGCGGAACACCAGCGGCTGCGGCTCGCCGACGAGCGTCCGCCATTCACCCTCGACCTCGGCCTCGATGGGCGACGGCAGGACGCCTGCCTGGCGGCGTAGCACGGAGACGTTGACGACGACTCGATCCTTGCTGCGGTTTATCGCGTAAGCCTTTGCAACTCCGGCGGGAAGTTCGCTGGCGAGCACGATGCCGTAGCGCATTTCAAACCGGCCTGCCGCCACGAATCCGGGGTCCTCGAACAGGCGGGCGGGGACGGGCGGCGGTGGCGCGCTGCTGCCGCCGCAGCCTGCGACCAGGGCCGCCGCCAGCGCAGTGACGAGGGTCGCGCCGCGGAGCGTCATGCGGGGTGACCGCGCCCGGCGGCTTTCGGGAGCAGCCGGGCGACCGGCTCCGGCAGCTCGCCCACGCCGGCCAGCGAAACGAGCTTGTCGCGGCCCGTCGCGCCCCTGAGCAGCGTCACGCGGGAGGCCGGAATGCCGAACAGCCGGGCCAGGTACCGGCGCAGGTGCTCGTTGGCGGCTCCATCCACGGGGGCCGCCGTGATCCGCAGCTTGAGCCGGTCCCCCTGGATGCCGGACAGCTCGTCGCGCGATGCGCGTGGCTGGACGCGCAGCGCCAGCACCAGCTCGTCGTCGCGGCGGGTCAGCCAGGCGGGCATCGGCTCAGACGATCAGGCGTACCAGGGCCTGCAGCGCGAGGATCACGACCAGCGGGGAGAAGTCCAGTCCCCCGATGACGGGCAGCATCCGCCGAACGGGACGCAGCAGCGGCTCGCAGAGGGACTGCAGCAGCCCGACCGCCGGACTGTAGGTGCCGGGAGCCACCAGCGACAGCAGCGCGTAGACCACGATGGCCACGGTGTAGAGCTGCAGCGTGGAGACGACGGTCTTCTTCAGGGCCCACCAGAGCAGTTCCGTGACGGGCATCGCGATGCCCGTGGACATCAGGAACACCAGGCCGACCGCCGCAAGCTGCGCGGCGTAGACGGCGACCAGGGACGCCGTATCCACCCGGCCGATGGGTGGCAGGAGCTTGCGCAATGGCAGCACCAGCCAGTTGGTCAGCTTGACGATGGCCTGCGACAGCGGATTGCGGAAGTCGCCCCTGGACAGCTGCAGCAGCAGGCGCAGGAGGAACACGTAGACCGCGAGCGACAGCAGCGAATCGACGATGAAGATCAGCGCGTTCATGGACTCAGCTTCCGCCTTCTTCCGCCAGCTGGCGGGAACGTTGCGTCGCGGCCCGGATGGCCCGGGTGAAGGTATCACGAATGCCCGAGCGCTCGAGCACGTCGAGGGCCGCGGCGGTCGTGCCGCCGGGGGACGTGACCTGCTCGCGCATGACGGCGGGTTCCTCGCCGCCCTCGCGCGCCAGCCGGGCGGCGCCGAAGACGGTCTCGATCACCAGCGTCCGGGCGGTAGCCGGGTCGAGGCCCTCGGCCCTCGCGGCGGATTCCAGCATCTCGATCAGCAGGAAGACGTAGGCCGGCCCGCTGCCCGAAACCGCCGTCACCGCGTCCATCAGCGACTCGTCCCCGACCCAGACGTGGCCGCCGACCGCGTCCAGGATCGCGGCAGCCCGCCCCCTCTGGGCGGCGTCGACATCCGGCCGCGCATACAGCGCGGCGATCCCGCATCCGATCAGGGCCGGCCGGTTCGGCATGCTCCGGATCACGGGCGTCCCGGCGCCCAGCCAGCCGGCGACGTCGTCGGCCCGGATGCCCGCCGCGATCGAGATGACGAGCGGCCGCGAGGCCTGCGCGAGCGGCGCCAGCGACGACGACACCTGCCGCAGGTACTGCGGCTTGACCGCCAGCACCCAGGTCGCGGCGCCGTCCGCGGCCGCGAGGTTGTCTTCGAAGACCCGCAGCCCCGGATGGCGCGACCGCAGGTGGTCCCTTGCCGCGGGCGAGGGATCCGCGACGCGCAGGCTGCCCGGGTCCCGGCCGTCCTGTAGCAGGCCGCCGATCAGCGCGCGCGCCATGTTGCCGCCGCCGATGAACGCGAGTGTCGCTGGATCCGCTGTAGTCATGGTTGCCGGCCGTTGATGTAGCGCCCGATTGTAGCGGCGCCGGCGCTCAGGAGCGCGCCCCGAAGATCGCCGTCCCGACCCGGACGTGCGTCGCGCCCTCGGCGATCGCCAGCTCGAAATCGCCGCTCATGCCCATCGAGAGGGCGTCCAGCGCATGCCCGGCGGCGTTCAGCCCGTCCCGCAGCCGCCTGAGCTCGGCAAACCAGTGGCGCTGCCGGCCCGCGTCGTCCTCCGGGGGCGGGATGCACATCAACCCGCGGAGACGGAGGCGCGGCAGCGCGGCGACCGCGCCGGCAAGCTCGCCGAGCGCGCCCGGCCGCACGCCCGATTTCGTGTCCTCGGCACCGATGTTGACCTGCAGGCAGACCTGCAGCGGCGGGGCGTAGTGCGGACGCTGTTCGGACAGCCGTGTCGCGATCTTCAGGCGGTCCACGGTGTGCACCCACTGGAAGCTCTCGGCCACCTCGCGGGTCTTGTTGCTCTGCAATGCGCCGATGAAATGCCAGGTGACCGCCGCGTCGGCGAGCTTGCCGATCTTGTCGACGGCTTCCCGCACGTAGTTCTCGCCAAGGTCGGTCAGGCCGGCCGCCACCGCCGCCCTGATCGCCGACACCGGGTGGGTCTTGCTGACACCGATCAGCGTCACGCCGGCCGGATCGCGGCACGCGGCGCGGGCCGCAGTCTCGACTTGCCGGCGGACCCGGCGGAGGTTCTCAGCCAGATTCTGCGGACCAGTTAACATATTGGAGACGGTGTCACGGGGCTATACTCCGACCGACCCGGGCCAACCGCGGAAGCGGTGCCCCAGATGAGTGGCCGCGGCCCCAGGGCCGCGGATCCGGACCGGCACAGTAAGCACCGCGCCAGGGAGTCGCAATGGCCGTCGATATCGCACAACTCTTGGCCTTCGCAGTCAAGAACGATGCCTCGGACCTTCACCTGTCCGCGGGCGTGCCGCCCATGATCCGCGTGGACGGCGACATGAAGCGGGTCAATATGCCACCGCTGACGCACAAGGAAGTGCACAGCATGGTGTACGACATCATGAACGACAAGCAGCGGAAGATGTTCGAGGAGTTCTTCGAGACGGACTTCTCCTTCGAGGTCCCCAACCTTGCGCGCTTCCGTGTCAACGCCTTCAACCAGAACCGCGGCGCCGGCGCGGTATTCCGCAACATTCCGTCGCTGATCCGGACGCTTGACGACCTGAACACGCCGAAGGTGTTCAAGGACCTCTGCCTGCTGCCGCGCGGCCTGGTCCTGGTGACCGGACCGACCGGCTCGGGCAAGTCGACCACGCTCGCGGCGATGATCGACTACGTCAACATCAACCGCCCGGACCACATCATCACCATCGAGGACCCGATCGAGTTCGTGCACGAGTCCAAGCGCAGCCTGGTCAACCAGCGCGAGGTCCACCGCGACACGCTGGGATTCTCCGAGGCGCTGCGTTCGGCCCTGCGCGAGGATCCGGACGTGGTGCTGGTGGGCGAGATGCGCGACCTGGAGACCATCCGGCTGGCGCTGACGGCCGCCGAGACCGGCCACCTGGTGTTCGGAACGCTGCACACCAGCTCCGCCGCCAAGACGGTCGACCGTATCGTCGACGTGTTCCCCGCGGCCGAGAAGGACATGGTCCGTTCCATGCTGTCCGAGTCGCTGCGCGCGGTCATTTCGCAGACGCTGATGAAGCGCATCGGCGGCGGCCGCGTCGCCGCGCACGAGATCATGATCGCCACGCCCGCGATCAGGAACCTGATCCGCGAGAACAAGATTGCCCAGATGTATTCGTCCATCCAGACGGGCCAGGCGCAGGGCATGCAGACCCTCGACCAGTGCCTCCAGGAGATGATCACCCGGGGCATGATCACGAAGGAAGAGGCGCGCTACAAGGCGCAGAACAAGGATTCGATCTGACGGCCCCGGGGCCGCGGAGGACTACATGGACCGCGAACAGGCAATCAAGATCATGCAGGACCTCCTGCGCCGGATGGTCGAGCGCAAGGGTTCCGACCTGTTCATCACGGCGGGCTTCCCGCCCGCCATCAAGATCGACGGCGAGATCCGCCCGCAGTCCGAGAAGGCGCTTTCGCCCGAACACTCGGCGACCATGGTCCGGGCGATCATGAACGACCGGCAGACGCGCGAGTTCGACGCGACCAAGGAGTCGAACTTCGCCATCGCGCCGCCGGGGATCGGCCGGTTCCGCTGCAGCGCATTCATCCAGCAGGGCAACACCGGCTGCGTGATCCGCACCATCCAGTCGAAGATCCCGACCATCGAGGAACTCGAGCTGCCGCCGATCCTCAAGGACATCGTGATGTCCAAGCGCGGGCTCGTGATCGTGGTCGGCGCCACCGGCTCCGGCAAGTCGACCAGCCTGGCGTCTATGGTCGGGTACAGGAACGAGAAGACCCGCGGCCACATCGTCACGATCGAGGACCCGGTGGAGTACGTGCACCCGCACCGCGG
>DATHZW010000352.1:0-6301 GCA_035458405.1 Steroidobacteraceae bacterium
CGAACTCACCCGACAGCAGCAGCGCCGGCACCGCCGAGCGCAAAGGCTCCTTCAGGTCCGCATCGACGACTCCGCGGGGCCAGACCGCGCACATCGCGGTCAGCCCATCGAGCATCGCGCCGCCCAGGAAGGACCTGGCCAGGGCGTCGTGGTCGAGCGACGCGCGATCCAGGAACGGCAGGTCCTCGCTGCAAACGACCGCGTTGTGCATGCCATAGGCCAGCGCGCCCGCGAGCTGCTGCTGCAACATCTCGGCCTGGGCGGCCAGCGGCACGAAGTTGTCCCTGGCCAGGGCCTCGTGGATGAACAAGGGCAGCAGGGCGGCGGTGCTGTCCGAGTAGATGAGCATGCGCGTGACGAGCGCGAGGTGTCCGCCGCTAAATGCGATCTCGCGCGGCTCGGCGGTGACGGGATCGGGAATCGTGACGGTCACGGGCCGATCGGCGAGCCGGGCCCGCAGCGCGGCGAAGTCTGCCGCGAGCCCCGGGTAGCGTGCCGCGCAAGCCGTCGACTGGCCGCAGCGGGCCAGGTCCGCCCGCAGCGCATTCTCGGCGTCCAGCGCCAGCGAGGCGCCGAGCGCCAGCGAGGGATTCACGGCCCCATCGAGGATCACCGTGCGCGTCCGTTGGGGATAGCGCCGCAGGTAATGCTGGGCGACGCGCGTGCCGTAGGAGCCGCCGTAGAGGTTGATCCGGTCGTAGCCCAGCGCGGCGCGAACCGCGTCGAGATCGCGGACGGCGACGCTGGTGGTGTAGTAACGCGGATCGCCCGGAAGCTTCGCCAGGCAGTCGCTGGCCATGCGGCGGAAGGTCTCCGGCTCCACCTCCGGGGCGAAGGCCTCCTCGGGAAAGTCGCAGTTCATCGGGTTGGATTGACCGGTGCCGCGCTGGTCGACGAGCACGAGGTCGCGATCGCGGCGGACACCCGCCAGTGCGCCCAGGATGGGCACGTAGCCGTCGCGCGCGCCCTGTCCGGGGCCGCCGGCCAGCAGGAACAGGGGGTCGGGCCGGGCCCGCGCCGAGACGGCGGGGACCACCGCGACGGCCAGGGCGATGCTGTGGCCCGAGGGGTCGTCGGGGTTCTCGGGAACGGCCAGCTGGCCGCAGCGCGCCGCGACCGAGCCGAGCCCGTAGGCATGCTCGAGCCGGCAGGGCGAGAGCGGCAGGCTGCCGGCGCCCGGCGCCGCGCCCGAAGCGGGCGGCGACAGTACGCACAGGGTCACGATGAGCGCGCCGGCGGCGCGCGGGATGGCGTCTATTTGCATGATTCCGGGCCCTGGCAGCGCAGCGCCCCGGTATGCCGGGGTGCCTTGGTCGGGTCGATTGTGACACCCGCGCTTGCCGGCCGCACGGTGCGCCCGCCCGGCAGGCTGTAGACTTGCGACGCTCCGTGGGGCGGGCAAGCGGCCAGGACATGCGCGACAACAGGATCTACGACGTCATCGTGATCGGCGGCGGCCACGCCGGCACCGAGGCGGCCCTGGCGGCCGCCCGCATGGGCGCGCGCACGCTGCTGGTGACGCAGAGCATCGAGACGCTCGGCCAGATGAGCTGCAACCCGGCGATCGGCGGCATCGGCAAGGGACACCTGGTGCGCGAGATCGATGCGCTCGGCGGTGCCATGGCCCGCGCCGCGGACCGTGCCGGGATCCAGTTCCGCACCCTCAACGCCAGCAAGGGCCCGGCGGTGCGCGCCACCCGCGCCCAGGCCGACCGGCAGCTGTACAAGCGGGCCGTCCGCGCCCTGCTGGAGAACCAGCCGGGGCTCGAGTTGTTCCAGCAGGAAGTGGCGGACATCGAGGTCGAAAACGGGCGGGTCCGCCGCGTCGTCACCTGCATGGGACTGGCCTTCGAGGCGCGAACCGTCGTGCTGACGGTGGGCACGTTCCTCGGCGGGCGCATCCACGTCGGCCTCGAGAATCAAGCGGGCGGCCGGGCCGGCGACCCGCCGTCGAACCGTCTCGCCGCCCGCCTGCGTGAACTGCCTTTCCGGGTCGGCCGGCTGAAGACGGGCACGCCGCCGAGGCTCGACGGCCGCAGCCTCGACTACTCGCTGATGACCCTGCAGCCCGGCGACGATCCGCGACCGGTGTTCTCGTTCCTCGGCCGGCCGGGGGATCATCCCGCCCAGGTTCCCTGCCACATCACCGCGACCAACGAGCGCACGCATGAGCTGATACGCGCCGCCACCGATCGCTCGCCGATGTTTACCGGCGTGATCGAGGGCGTGGGGCCGCGCTACTGCCCGTCGGTCGAGGACAAGGTGGCGCGCTTCGCCGACAAGCCCTCCCACCAGGTCTTCGTCGAACCCGAGGGTCTCGACACCCACGAGGTCTACCCGAACGGGATCTCCACCAGCCTTCCCTACGACGTGCAGGTGGAGTTCGTCCGCAGCATCCGCGGCTTCGAGCGGGCGCAGCTGACGCGGCCCGGCTATGCGATCGAGTACGACAACTTCGACCCGCGCGACCTTCGCCATTCGCTGGAAACGAAGTTCGTCGCGGGCCTGTTCTTTGCCGGCCAGATCAACGGCACGACCGGCTACGAGGAGGCCGGGGCGCAGGGCGTCCTGGCGGGCCTCAACGCCGCGCTCCTGGCGCGCGGCGACGAGGCCTGGTGGCCACGGCGCGACGAGGCCTACCTGGGGGTGCTGGTCGACGACCTGATCACGCGCGGCGCCATCGAGCCCTACCGCATGTTCACCAGCCGGGCGGAGCACCGCCTGCTGCTGCGCGAGGACAACGCCGACTTCAGGCTGACGCCCAGGGGCCGCGAGCTCGGGCTGGTCGACGACGAGCGCTGGTCGTTCTTCTGCGCCAAGCGCGAAGCGACCGGGCGCGAGGCGGCGCGGCTGGCAGCAACGCTGGTCCGGCCGCAGGACGTCACCGGCCCGGACGCGCTGCGAATCCTCGGCGGCCCGGTCTCGCGCGAGCAGCGGGCGTTCGAGTTGCTGCGGCGGCCCGGCGTCGACTACCGCGGCCTCGTTTCGCTGGACTGCGTCGGGCCCGGCGAGCCGCTGGCCGACGAACGGCTGGCCGGACAGGTCGCGCTGCAGGTGGACGTCGGCGCCAAGTACGCCGGCTACATCGAGCGGCAGCAGGAGGAAATCGCCAGGCAGCGGCGCAGCGAGGAGACGCGGCTGCCGGCCGAACTCGATTACGCGCTCGTCGCCGGCCTGTCCAACGAGGCCCGGCAAAGGCTGGCGGAGGCGAGGCCCGGGACGCTCGGCCAGGCGGCGCGGCTGCCCGGCATCACGCCGGCGGCGGTGTCGATCCTGCTGATTCACCTCAAGAAACGCGCGCGCGCGGCCTGAGTCGCGCGGCACGACGGAGTTTCCAGCGATGTACAAGCTCTATTACGCCCCGGGCGCCGCGAGTCTCGCGGTCCACTGGCTGCTGATCGACCTGGGCGTTCCCTTCGAGGCGGTCCGCCTCGACCTCGGTGCGGGCCAGCACAAGCATCCGGACTACCTGAAGCTCAATCCCAACGGGCTGGTGCCGACGCTGGTCATCGAGGGGACTCCGGTTTACGAGTGCGCGGCATTGCTGCTGCTGCTTGCGGAAAGGCACCCGCAGGCCGCGCTCGCGCCGGCGCCCGGCAGCGTCGAGCGGCTGGCCTACCTGCAGTGGATGACGCACCTGAGTAATACCGTCCAGGCGGCCTTCCGCGGCTGGTTCCACCCGGAGGAGGTGCTCGGCGAACAGGCCGCGCCGGGCATCAGGGAATTCTCACGCGCACAGGTCGAAGGCGCATGGGGCCGTATCGACGCGCAACTCTCGGCCAGCGGCGGCTACATCGCCGGGTCCCGCCCGAGCGCGGCGGACTTCCTCGCGACCATGCTGGTGCGCTGGTCGCGCAACATGCCCCGGCCCGGGACCGAGTGGCCGGCCATCCGCGACTACGTGGCGCGCATGAAGGCGCGGCCGTCGTTCGCCACGCTCTACGAGCGCGAGGGCCTGACGGAATGGGCGTGAGGTGACGGCCTCCAGGCCGCGCGGCCGGCGGCGGCTGGCGCTGCTTGCGATCCTGGCCACCGCCTTCGTCGCCTGGCAGGCCGGGGTTTTCGAGGGCGGCGGCGCGCCGGGCCCCGGGCAGCCAGGCGCCGCGGAGCTGGTCCGGGGAAACGGTTCCGAGCCCGATTCGCTCGACCCCCAGCTGGCGAGGATGGATTCGGCGCTGACCATCCTGCGCGACTGCTACGAGGGCCTGACCGCGGTCGACGTCCACGGCGGCGTGGCGCCCGGCGTCGCCGGGTCGTGGACCGTGAGCGACGACGGCCTCGTCTACGAGTTCCAGTTACGGCCGGAAGCGCGATGGTCGAACGGCGATCCCGTCGTGGCCGAGGATTTCGTGGCCGCCTGGCGGCGGCTCGTCGACCCGGCCACCGCCTCGCAGTACGCCCAGATGCTGGAGCCGGTCGCGGGCGCCGCCGGGATCATTGCGGGCCGGTCAAGCCCGCGGCAGCTTGCCGTCGAAGCCGTCGGGCCGTCGTTGCTCAGGGCCAGGCTGGCGCGTCCCGCCGCCTATTTTCCGGCGCTGCTGTCGCACCCCAGCACGTTTCCGGTGCACCGGCCGACGCTCGCCGCGCGCGCCGCGGACTTCGCACGGCCGGGCACGGCCGTCACCAACGGCGCATTCGTGCCGGTCGAGTGGCAGGTCGGCGCCTACGTGCTCGCCAGACGCAACGCCAGCTACTGGAACGACCGCGGCACGGCGATCGAGGCGGTTCGCTACCAGCACGTCGCAGACGCGACCACGGAGCTGACGCGCTTTCGCGCCGGGGATCTCGACGTGACCTATACGCTGCCGCCGGGGCAAATGGCGCGCTGGTCGGCGGCGAGCGGGCTGCACACGGGACCCCAGCTGGGCGTCTATTACATCGGCCTCGCCCTGGACCAGCCGCCCTTCGCGGGCGCGCCGCAGCTGCGCAGGGCGCTGGCGATGGCCATCGACCGGGACATCCTGGTGCGCAAGGTCCTGGGGGACGGAGAGCTCGCCGCCTACGGCTGGGTACCGCCGGGCGTCGCGGGCTACGAGCCGCAGCGCTACGAGTGGTCGGCCTGGCCGGCCGAGCGGCGCCTGGCGGAGGCGCGGCGACTGTATGCGGAGGCCGGCTACTCGGCCGACCGGCCGCTGTCGTTCGAGCTCAGCTACAACAAGAGCCCGCTGCACGACCGGATCGCGATCGTGGTCTCGGCCATGTGGAAGCAGGGCCTGGGCGCAAAGGTCGCGCTGCGGGCCGAGGAGTTCCGCGTGCTCAAGCAGACCATCGACTCGCGCCAGGCGGTGGCGTTTCGCGGCAGCTGGATCGCCGATTACAACGACGCCTATTCATTCCTGCAGGTGCTGCGCGGCGGGTTCGGGATCAACCTGGCGCGTTACGAGAGTGCCGAATACGACCGGCTGCTCGATGCCGCCGGCCTCGCGACCGACCCGGTTGCGCGCGGCGCCGCGCTGGCCGCGGCCGAGCGCCGGATGCTGGCGGACGTGCCGCTGATACCGCTGTTCTTCTACGTCTCCAAGCACCTGGTCGCCGGGCGCGTACAGGGCTGGTACGACAACGTCATGAACGTCACCTACAGCAAGGACCTGTCACTGGCCGGGCCGCCCGGGGGCGAAGACAGGCCCTAGCCGGCCAGCAATACCGCCTCGGCATGCTCGAGCGCTTCCGGCGTACCGTAGATGACGACGACGTCGCCCTGGTCGAGCTTCATCGTGTCATCGGGATCCCGGCCCACGATGCCGCCGCGGCGCACCGCGGTGAAGGACACCTCGGCGCCGCGCGCGCGGACCTCGGCGATCGACCGGCTGATCGACCAGGCGCCCGGCGGCAGCACGACGGTGTGCAGTTCCTCGCGCAGGTCGTGGGTCTCGTCGATCAGCTCCGCACCCTCGCGCCGGAAGATGCTGCGCAGCATGCTGTAGCGGTGGCGCCGGATCTCGCCCACGGTCCGGACGACGCGCGACAGCGGGACACGCAGCACCAGCAGCGCGTGCGACACCAGCATCAGCGCCGCCTCCAGCGTCTCCGGCACCACCTCGGTCGCGCCGGCCGCGTGCAGCTGCTCGAGCCTGGCGTCGTCGGCCATGCGCACGAGCAGCGGCACCTCGCCGTTCACGCGACGGATCGCCTTGACGATCTCCAGCGCGCGGTCCGGATCGGAGAACGTGATCACCACCGCGCTGGCGTGCTCGAGCCCGACGGAGGCCAGGATCCGCTCGTCGGCCGCATCGCCGTAGATCACCGGCTCGCCCGCCTCGCGGGCGGTGCGGACGCGGAAAGGGTCCAGGTCCATCGCGAG
>DATHZW010000353.1:0-10265 GCA_035458405.1 Steroidobacteraceae bacterium
CAGCAGGGACGACGCGATGCTGCCGGCCGGGCCGGCGCCGATCACGATGATTTCGCGGTCTTCCATTCCTGCGTGGCACTCCCGGGATCGTCGCGCGACATTAAGTGGCCGGGGCGGGCGCTGCAAGGGAATCGAACCTACCGCGCGCCGCTCAACGGCCGCCGGTGCCCTGCGCGGCGAGTGCCGCGGTGACGGCGTCCCGGAAGCCCGCCGGCGTGACGAACTGCAACTCGCCCGATTCGCCGCTGACCGCGACCTGGACCGTGCGCGCACGGGCGACACGCCCTTTGCTGCGGGCGTCGAGCGCGAGGTAGTTCACGGCCAGGCGGTTCTGCCACTCCACCAGGGACGCCCGGACGACGAGGCGATCGCCGAACCGGGCGGCGTGGATGTACCGGACATGGCATTCGATGATGGGCCAGGCGTAGCCCGAGGCCACCATCGCCTCGAAGCCGTAGCCGATCCGTTCCATGAGGGCCCAGCGGGCATTTTCCAGGTACTTGAGGTAATGCCCGTGCCAGACGACAGCCATGGCGTCGACGTCGTGAAAGGCGACATCGACCTCGAGTTCATGCGAGAGACGGCCCTTTGTTCGCATCGGCTCAGGAAGCTCCGGATCAGTGAACCATGCCAAGACGGCGGGAAACCAGGCGCGGCAAGCGGCGCAGCATGCCGAGAAACAACCGCAAGTGCATCGTGCTGATGAGCAGGTTGTCGAGCCCGAGCCGGAAGTGCGAGATGCCGTCCTGCGGGTAGCCTACCCGAGTATCGAGCCACCGCATGGGCACGCCGCGCCAGTGAAGCCTCACCAGCACCTCGATGTCGAAATCCATTCTCGAGCCGGGCCGCTCCTCGTCCAGCAGCCGAACCAGCGCGGCGACCGGGTAGACCCTGAAACCGCACATCGCGTCGCGGATGTCGAAAGAAAGGGTGTTGAGCCAGACGAAGACGTGGGTCAGGTAGCGGCCGTAGAACCGGGATCTCGGCATGTCCGGGCCGAAGACCGGCCGGCCGCAGATCACGGCCCGGGGCTCCTTCCCGCTGGCTGCCAGGAACGCGGGCAGGTCGCGGACGTCATGCTGGCCATCGGCGTCGAGCTGCAACGCGTGGGTGAAGCCCTGCCGGGCCGCGGCGCGAAGCCCCGCAGCGACGGCGCCACCCTTGCCGAGGTTGCCCGGCAGGCGCAGGACCTGGACGCCCGGATCCGCGGCCGCCAGGGCATCGAGCGTGTGGGCACAGGAAGGCCCGGAGCCGTCGTCGACCAGGATGCAGGGCAGCCGGTGCTGCCTGACGGCGGCCACGACGGCCCCGATGGCGCGCTCATGGTTGAACACGGGTATCAGCACGCAGGTTTCAGGCATCCGGGGGACCCATGACCAGCCTGCCGACGGAATGCGGCCCGGAACCCGAGGCGAGCGAGAAGGACAGCAGGCGACGTTCGACCTGCCACTCCAGCGAGAGCGACAGCTCGTGACCCGGCTGGACGATGCGACGGAACTTGACTGCCGGTATGCCCAGGAGGCTGCCCGGCAGCCCGAAGGCACGTCTCGCGAGAGCCAGCGCCCATCCGACATGGATGGCTCCCGGAACAATAGGCAGGTCGGGGAAGTGACCCCGGAGTGCGCGGAGGTCGGGCGGGATTCTAAGCCTGAAGCGGGCACGCAGTTCGCCGGCAGGTTCGCATCCGAGGATCACCGGAAGCTCGGGCCACGGCGCGTCGTACAGGCCGGGCAAGGCGGTCTCGGCGCAGGACGCGCTGTCGATCGCGACGACGGGATCCACGAACCGGACGCGGACGGGGGCAACCGGCGGGACGCAGGCCGCGGCGACGGCGGCGTGCCCGGAGCGCCTGAGAGCCTTCAGGCCCGCATCGCTCAGGACGGCGATGGCGGCAGGGCCTGCGGGTGGGCGCGGCGGCTGAAAAACCCGGATGGCGTCGAGCCAGGCGTGCCCGGAAGGACCTTGGCAGGGACGATCCGGGGACTCGGGTTGCTTGACAGGAACGATCCCGGGATCGGGCTCGAACTCAGGCCTCATCGAACAGCTGCTGCACCGAGTCGACAAGGTCGCCGATCGTGCGAACTGAGCGGAACCGCTCGGCCGGGATCTTCTTGCCGGAAACCTGGCGCAGCCGATCGATCAGGTCGATGGCGTCGATGCTGTCTATTTCCAGGTCGTCGTACAGGCGCGCCGCCAGGGTGATTCTCTCCGGCTCGAGTTCGAACAACTCGACCATGGCGGTCCTGACCTCGGCCAGAATCTGTTCCTTGTCTTGCATAGGCCGATGTTCCCGAAAGCCCTGGATTGCGGAGCGCCGAAAAGCCCGCGTGGTTCGCGGGTCGCCGGAGGCGCCCATGCGGGAATTCTAATACCCTGCGGTCTCGGCCGTATAGATCAGGTGCAGCCGCTCGTTCAGCGCGCGCGAGGCCTGCGGGCGCGACCGCGCCGCGGTGAAAAGCCCCGGATCGAGGTCATCGCCGACACGCAGCGAGAAATGCGGCCGCCGCGCGGGGACGCGGTACCACGGAGCGGCCTTGGTGAGCGTGGTCGGGTCGACGGCGATGAAGACCGGGGTCACGATGCGTGCCGCATGCACGGCGACACTCGCGGCACCACGATGGAACCGCAGCGGCTGCCCCGGGCGGGTCCGCGTGCCCTCCGGGAACATGACGAGCGCCTGGCCCTCCTCGAGCGCGGCGGCGGCCCGCTGGATCATGAGGTCCGTGGGATGATTGGGAACATATCCGGCGCCACGGACGGCCAGCGCCATCGCCGGGTTGCGCCACAGGGCGCTCTTCACGACGCAGTCCGCGCCCGGAACGAAGGCCAGCAGGAAGACGACGTCGATCAGCGAAGGATGGTTGGCGACGATCAGCTGCCCCGGCCGGCCCAGTCTGTCGAAGCCGCGAACCTCGTAGGTCAGCACGCCGAGGACGCGCATGAAACCCACGAAGCCGCGAAAGGCGAGCCGCACCAGCCCGCGCACGCGGTAGCGGCGGCTTCGGGCCGAGCCCGGCAGCAGCAGGAGGAGCGGCACGACGGCAACGCCCAGGACGAATCCGCCCAGGCCGAACAGGGCAAAGCTGAGTCCGGTACCCGCCAGGCGCCAGACGAATGCGTCGCCACGGCCGGGCGCAGACGCAGCGCTGCCCACAGGTTGCTCCATGGCCCAGCTTTACGTGCGCCGCCGCCTGCTGGCAAGCCCTTCGGCGTGTAGCATGCGAGCCTGATGCGCCGGTGACGACTCAGCGATGGAAGAAACACCCCCCCAGCTCTGGCTCGCCATACCCGACGCTGCCGCGCTGCTGGTCCCCGACGGGCTGAACAGCGGGGATCGCGCCCGGTGGGAGCGCCTCCGCGGCCGCGCCAAGGGGGTCGAGTGGGCGGCAAGCAGGGCCTTGCGTGACCACGTCTCACGACCGACCGACGCCGCAACGAGCCTGACTCACTCGGCCGGACACGCGGCCCTGGCGATTGGCCCGGCAGGCTCCCGCATCGGCGTGGACCTCGAGGCGGTGCTGCCGAGGGCGGTGACGCGGCTGGCCGGATTCTGTTTTGCGCCGGAAGAGGCGCGCGAGCTGGAGGATGCGGACGCAGACCGCGCCCTCGTGGATTTCTACGTGCGCTGGACGCTCAAGGAGGCCTTTGCAAAAGTGACGGGACTGCCGCTGCTGTCCGCGCTCCGGACCTGCAGCTTCTCCTCGAGAGGCGGTAACTGGACCGCCCGCGTGCCGCTGGCGGGCCCGTGGCGCGCCGTCGTCCATGCGCCGCGGCCCGGACTGGTGCTTGCCGCCGTGCTGGCCGGCCGCGAGGCGGACGATGGCGAGGCCTGGGTGTGCAGGGAGTGGCCGCCGGAGAGGCCGGCGCGGTGGGTGCGCCTGGCCTGCCTGTCATCCGACGCGGCCGGGAGCGGCGCGGCGGACCGGGCCGCGGCGCCCCGCCGCCGCCGGCCCGTTGGAGCTCAGGTCCCGGAGTAGGCGCCGGAGATCCTGGCCATCGCGCTCTCGGTCCAGGCCTGGGCCTGCTGGTTGAGCTCGCGCGGGTCGCGGCCGAGCGTCTCGATCGGCGGGCCGATCACGACACGGATGGTCCCCCGCTTCTTCAGCAGGCCGCGCCGCGGCCAGAAGTCCCCGGCGTTGTGGGCGACCGGCACCAGCTTGGCGCCGGTCTTCGAGCCGAGCAGGGCACCCGACAGCCCGTACTTGCGCGTTTTCCCCGGCATGACCCGGGTACCCTCCGGGAACAGCAGGATCCACAGCCCCTCGGCCAGGCGTTCGCTGCCCTGTTCGACGACCTGGTTGACCGCGCGATGGCCGGCGGAACGATTGATGGCGATCGGCCGCATGCAGGCGGTGCCCCACCCGACCAGCGGGATCCAGAAGATCTCCCGCTTCAACACCCAGGACTGCGGCGGAAAGATGAGCATCTGCGCCATCGTTTCCCAGGCCGAGGTGTGCTTCCAGTAGGAAATGTGCGCGCCCTCGCGCGGAACGTTCTCCAGGCCCTCGACCACATAGTCCAGCCCGCACAGATGCCGCAGCATCCACAGGTTGGATCGCGCCCAGAAGCGCGCGCAGGCATGTGCGGCGCCAAGCCCGAATGGCCGCGCCAGTATGACGATGCCGCCGAACAGCAGGCTGTTGGCAAACAACAGCGCCGTGAAGACGAAAGATCTCAACCACTGCATACGGTATGCCCCGGCCCGGGTTGCCCGCTAGCCGGGCAGGCGCGACAGGTCGGCGGTTTCGCCGAACAATCGCGACAGCGCCGCCAGCAGCGCAAGCCGGTTGGCCCGCACGGCCGGGTTGTCGGCCATCACCATGACGCCGTCGAAGAAAGAGTCGACATGGGGCCGAAGCGTCGCCAGCCTGCGCAGCGCGCCTTCGTAGCGCCTTGCCGCCAGCAGCGACTCGACGTCCTCGCGGAGAGCTTCCAGCTCGGCGGCGAGCTTGCGCTCGGCGGTGTGCTGCAGCAGCGAAGCATCGACCCGGGCCGGCACGTCCTGCTCCGCCTTGCGCAGGATGTTGGCGATGCGCTTGTTCGCGGCCGCGAGGCTGGCGGCGTCGGGCAACGAGAGGAAATCCACCAGCGCCCGCAGGCGGGCGTCGAAATCCAGCGGCGACGCCGGGCGCCTGGCGAGGACGGCGTCGAACATCTCGGTGGTGATGCCCCGCTCGCCCTCCACGTAGTACGCGCGCAGGCGCTCCATGATGTATTCGTAGATCTCGGAGGCCGCGGGGTCGGGGCCGGCGAGCGCCGGAAAGCTGCCGGTCGCCACCACCGTGTTGCTGTCCTTCGGCGGCGCGCGCTCGGCCGCCACCGACTGCATGTCGGCCCGTACCGCGACGAGCGCGGCGTCGATCAGGGACTGCAGGTCGAGGTCGATGCGCTTCTCGACGACGGTGCGCAGCACGCCGAGCGCCGCGCGCCTGAGGCCGAAAGGGTCCTTGGCGCCGGTTGGCTTCTGGCCGGCGGCGAAGATGCCGACGATGGTGTCCAGCTTGTCCGCGATCGCCACCGCCGTGCCGGCGCCCGTTTCGGGCAGCTGGTCGCCCGCGAATCGCGGCCGGTATTGTTCCTCGAGGGCGGCCGCGACCTCGAGATGCTCGCCGTCATGGGTCGCGTAATAGCGCCCCATGAGCCCCTGCAGCTCCGGAAATTCGCCGACCATGGCCGTCATCAGGTCGCACTTTGAAAGGTCTGCCGCGCGCCGCGCCAGCGACGTGTCCGTTCCCGCCACTTCGG
This sequence comes from Steroidobacteraceae bacterium, assembly GCA_035458405.1. Taxonomy (GTDB): domain Bacteria; phylum Pseudomonadota; class Gammaproteobacteria; order Steroidobacterales; family Steroidobacteraceae; genus SG8-30. The sequence continues at coordinate 5,746 of DATHZW010000353.1, forward strand.
CGATCCGCTCGGCCAGCGCCGCCACCCGGTCGCTCTTGGCGAGCAGCGAACCGAGCTGCTTCTGGAAGGTGACTTCGCCGAGCGCCTTGCGGCGCGCCGCAAGCGGCTGCTTGCGGTCGGTCTGCCAGAAGAAGGCCGCATCGGCCAGCCGGGGCCGCACGACGCGCTCGTTGCCGGCGCGCACCTGTGCCGGGTCGCGACTCTCGATGTTGGACACCGTGATGAACCAGGGCGTCAGCTTGCCGTCCGGGCCGCGGACCGGGAAATAGCGCTGGTGATCCTGCACGGTCGCGATGACGACCTCGGGTGGAAGCTCGAGGAACCGGTCCTCGAAACGGCCGGCGATCGGCACCGGCCACTCGACCAGCGCGGTGACCTCGTCCAGCAGCGAGCCGCTCACCAGCGCGACGCCGTCGAGCGACGTGGCGAGTTCGAGCACGCCGCGGCGGATCCGCTCGCGCCGCTCGGCAAACGAAGCCACCACGTGGCCGGCCGCCTCGAGCCGGCGTTCATAGGTCGCCGGCGAGACCCTGATCGGCCGGCTGGAATGAAAGCGATGCCCGCGCGTGACGTCGCCGGCGGGAACCCCCAGCAGCGAGCAGGCCACGACGTCGCCGCCGAACAGCATGACGACCCAGTGCACCGGCCGGACGAACTCCGCGGTACCGCTCCCCCAGCGCATCCGCTTCGCGATCGGCAGCTTGTCGAGCGATTCCTGGACGATGCCCGGCAGCAGGGCAACGGACGCCTGGCCGGCGCGCCGGCCTTCGTAGAACAGGAAGGCGCCCTTGGGTTCCTCGATCCTGCCGAGGCCGCCGACCGTGGTGCCGCAGGATTCCGCAAACGCGGTTGCCGCACGCGTGGGCTCGCCGTTGGCATCGAAGGCGGCCGTGACCGGGGGACCCTTGCGCCTGATCTGCTGCTCCGGCTGGCCCTCGGCGAGGCGTGAAACCCTGACGGCGAGCCGCCGCGGCGTGGCGTAGGCGACGACCTTGCCATGCCCGAGCCCAGCGGCGTCGAGGCCGCGTACGATGCCGTCGGTAAAGGCGCGGGAAAGTTCCGGCAGCGACTTGGGCGGAAGCTCCTCGGTGCCGATCTCGACCAGGAAGTCGCGTTTCTTCATTTCGCGGCTCCGGCGGCGCCTGGCGCCGTGGTCGGGGCCTGGCGCCCCCCCAGCATCGGGAAACCCAGCACTTCCCGGCTCCTGAAGTAGGCTTCCGCCACGGCCCGGGCCAGCGTGCGCACCCTCAGGATGTAGCGCTGCCGCTCGGTCACGGAGATGGCGCGCCGCGCGTCGAGCAGGTTGAAGGTGTGTGAACTCCTCAACATCCGTTCGTAGGCGGGAAGCGGCAGGCCGGCCTCGAGCAGGCGCTGGCATTCCTGCTCCTGCGCGTCGAACTGATGGAACAGCTCCGCGATGTCGGCTATCTCGAAGTTGTACTTCGATTGCTCGACCTCGTTCTGGTGATAGACGTCGCCATAGGTCACTCGCCCGAGCGGACCGTCGGTCCATGTCAGGTCGAAGATGCTTTCCGCGCCCTGCAGGTACATGGCGAGGCGCTCGAGGCCGTAGGTGATCTCGCCCATCACCGGGCGGCAGTCGATCCCGCCCACCTGCTGGAAATAGGTGAACTGCGTGATCTCCATGCCGTTGAGCCAGATTTCCCAGCCGAGACCCCAGGCGCCCAGTGTCGGCGACTCCCAGTTGTCCTCGACGAGGCGGATGTCGTGGGTCAGGGGGTCGAATCCCAGTGCGCGAAGCGAACCGAGGTACTTCTCGACGATGTCGTCGGGCGAGGGCTTGATGACGACCTGGAACTGGTAGTAGTGCTGCAGCCGGAACGGGTTCTCACCATAGCGGCCGTCGGTGGGCCGGCGGCTCGGTTGCACGTAGGCGGCGCTCCACGGCTCCGGTCCGACGGCGCGCAGGAACGTTGCCGGGTGAAAAGTGCCGGCGCCCATCTCCATGTCATAGGGCTCGAGGATCACGCAACCCGCGTCCGACCAGTACCGCTTCAATGCGAAAACGAGGTCCTGGAAGGTGGCTGGCGGGGTGCCGAGCTTCTGTCTGGGTGGCATGAGGATCCGCGCAAGAGGCCCTTGAGTGGCCGCGAGTATAAGCGACTCACCGAGGCGCTCGACGCGCTGCAAAAAGGCGGGCGCGCGGCGCCGCCGGCGGAGGCGGGGCCGATATGTGTGCGACCCGAGGGGCACCAAATTAGTGCAGAAGCCGGCACAGCCGCACTATAATGGTGCGAATAGCCCCGGCATGGCGCGGAGATTGTTCATAAGTCACTGATGTAAAAGAGGCATCGCCATGGCATGGTTCCTGCACCACATTGGAACCGGCCCCCAAACCCGGCAGCGGCCGTGGCCCGGCGAGCCCCGACCGCCGCAATGCGTGGAAACGCCAAATACCCGGAGACTGACCATGACGCCCGATGACGTTCTCAAGTTGATCAAGGACAAGGAAGTCGGTTACTGCGACCTCCGTTTCACCGATACCCGCGGCAAGGAACAGCACGTCACGATCCCGACGCGCCTCGTCGACGAGGACTTTTTCGCGGACGGCAAGATGTTCGACGGTTCCTCGATCGCCGGCTGGAAGGGGATCAACGAGTCCGACATGATCCTGATGCCGGATCCGACCACGGCCATGCTCGATCCCTTCTACGAAGAGACGACGGTGCTGCTGCGCTGCGACGTCGTCGAGCCGCTGACCATGCAGGGCTACTCGCGCGACCCGCGCTCCCTCGCCCGTCGCGCGGAGGCGTACCTGAAGTCCACCGGCATCGCCGACACCGCGTTGTTCGGGCCGGAGAACGAGTTCTTCATCTTCGACAGCGTCCGCTGGACCAACGAGATGAACGGCTGCAGCTACAACGTCGATTCCGTGCAGGGTGCGTGGAACTCGGGCGTGCAGTACGAGGGCGGCAACCTCGGGCACCGCCCGGGCGTGAAGGGCGGCTATTTCCCGGTTCCGCCGATGGATCGCTTCCAGGACCTGCGTACCGCCATGTGCCAGGCCTGCGAGGAACTCACCCTCAAGGTCGAAGTGCACCATCACGAGGTGGCGACGGGCGGCCAGGGCGAAATCAACGTCGCAGCCAACACGCTGATGAAGAAGGCCGACGAGGTGCAGCTGCTGAAGTACGCGCTGTGGAACGTCGCGCATGGCTACGGCAAGACGCTGACCTTCATGCCGAAGCCGATCGTCGGCGACAACGGCAGCGGCATGCACGTGCACCAGTCGCTGCAGAAGGACGGCAAGAACATCTTCGCGGGCGACAAGTACGCGGGTCTCTCCGAGATCTGCCTCTACTACATCGGCGGCATCATCAAGCACGCCAAGGCGCTCAATGCGTTCACGAACCCCAGCACCAACAGCTACAAGCGGCTGGTGCCCGGCTTCGAGGCGCCCGTCATGCTGGCCTACTCGGCACGCAATCGCTCCGCGTCGATCCGCATCCCCTGGGTCTCCAACCCGAAGGGCCGGCGCATCGAGACGCGCTTCCCGGACTCGACCGCGAACCCGTACTTTGCCTTCGCCGCGCTGCTGATGGCCGGCCTCGATGGCATCCAGAACAAGATCCACCCGGGCGACGCGGCGGACAAGGACCTGTACGACCTGCCGCCGGAGGAAGCCAAGAACATCCCGGAGGTCTGCTACTCGCTCGACGAGGCGCTCAGGAACCTCGACGCCAGTCGCGGCTTCCTGACCAAGGGCGGGGTGTTCACCGACGACCTGATCGACGCCTATATCGGGCTCAAGCAGCAGGAGATGACCCGCTACCGGATGTCGACCCATCCGGTGGAGTTCGACATGTACTACAGCCTCTGAAGCCGTCTCCGGGGATGGCGGCGGGGACGGCGTTCACAGAATGCCGTCCCCGTTTTTGTCAGCCCGCGCCGTCAGGGATATGCTGTCGCCATGCGCACAGTACTCTTGATAGCCGGACTGCTCGTCTCCCTGGTGGCGTGGCCCCAGGAGATCTATCGGTGGGTGGACAAGGACGGGATCGTTCATTACGCGGACCAGCCGGGAGCGCCGGATGCCGTGCTGGTGCCGTACTCCGGCCTCGGCACCAGGGGAGGCGACGGCCAGCCGCCGGAGCTGTATCAGCCGGAGCCCCGGGACGAGCCCACCGGGCCCGCCTACCAGTCGCTGCGGATCACGAGCCCGGCGCCGGACGAAGTCTTCTACGGGGCGGACGTCGCGGTGAGCGTCCAGCTGGAGCTCGACCAGGACCTGCGCGCGGGAGACAAGCTGGTCGTCTTCATCGACGGCCAGCGCGCGCCGGAATTCGCCGGTTTTTCGACCACGCTGGCCGACCTGTCGCGCGGCACGCATTTCCTGCGGGCCGCGGTGGTGGACCGGACAGGCAGCGTGGTGATCACCAGCCCGCAGATCACGTTCCACACCCGCCAGGCCTCGATCGCGACCCCGCCATCAGGACCCAGCATCAAGCCGCCGCCACGCCCGCCAGCGGGCCCCAGGCCAACGCCGCTGCCGAGCCGCA
>DATHZW010000354.1:0-3138 GCA_035458405.1 Steroidobacteraceae bacterium
CGGCCACGGCTGCTCTACGATAGCGGCCGGCTACAGCTTCGACAGGGCCGTGGACGACCTGCTGGCGACGCTCGAGGCCTGCGGCCATCGCCACGCCTGCTGGCTGGGCTATTCGATGGGGGCGCGCCTCGCGCTCGCCTGCGCCGCGCGGCAGCCGCGCTGCGCGGCCTCGCTGGTGCTGGTGGGCGCGCGGGCCGGGATCGCGGATCCCGCCGAACGCGAAGCGCGTCGCCGCGAAGACGAGGCGCTGGCGGCACGCATCGAGGCCGGGGGAATCGAGGCGTTCGTCGACCAGTGGATGGCGCAAGCCCTGTTTGCCACGCAGCGACGCCTGGGCGATGCATTCCTGGCCGGCGCGCGCCGCGAGCGCCTGGCCAACAGTGCGCGGGGCCTGGCGGCCAGCCTGCGGGTCCTGGGTCCCGGCGCCCAGCAGCCGCTGTTCGACGTGCTGGCGCGCGTCGAGGCGCCAGTCCTGCTGGTGGCCGGCGCGCTCGACCGGAAGTTCGTGGAGGTCGCCCGGGATCTTGCGGCACGGCTGCCCCGTGCCGAGGTCTGCGAAATCGCGGATGCCGGCCATGCGGTCCACCTCGAAAGGCCGGAGGCGTTCCTCGCCGCGGCACGGGATTTCCTGCGCCGCACCGCAGGCCCGGCGCGATCAGTTTTCACGAATCAGGTTCAGGAGACAGCGTAATGACCGACACCCGCAAGACGGCCGCGAACGATCGGCCCGCCTGGAAGACCGTCCGGGAGTACCAGGACATCCGCTACGAGACGGATGGCGGCCTGGCCAAGATCACCATCTGCCGTCCGCAGGTGCACAACGCGTTCCGTCCCAAGACCCTGTTCGAGCTGATCGATGCGTTTTCCCGTGCACGCGAGGATCAGGCCATAGGCGCGATCATCTTCACCGGCGAAGGCGACAAGGCCTTCTGCTCCGGCGGTGACCAGAGCATCCGGGGCGACGAGGGGTATATCGGCGATGACGGCGTGCCGCGGCTCAACGTGCTCGACCTGCAGCGGCTGATCCGCAGCTTGCCAAAGCCCGTGATAGCGGCCGTCGCCGGCTACGCGATAGGCGGCGGCCACGTGCTGCACGTGATCTGCGACCTGACCATCGCCGCCGACAACGCCCGCTTCGGACAGACCGGTCCGCGCGTCGGTTCGTTCGACGGCGGCTTCGGCTCGTCCTACCTGGCGCGCATCGTGGGCCAGAAGAAGGCACGCGAGATCTGGTACCTGTGCGAGCAGTACGGTGCGCAGGAGGCGCTGGAGATGGGCCTGGTCAACAAGGTGGTGCCAGTCGCCGAACTCGAGGCGGCCGCGGTGGCCTGGGGACGGCGCATCCTCGAGCACAGTCCGATGGCGATCCGCTGCCTGAAGGCCGCCTTCAACGCCGACTGCGACGGACAGGCCGGCATCCAGGAACTGGCCGGCCATGCGACGCAGCTGTTCTACATGACCGAGGAGGCCCAGGAAGGGCGGAACGCCTTCAACGAAAAGCGCAAGCCCGACTTCTCGCGTTTCCCGTGGCGACCGTGAACAAGCGCTCGGCCTGGTGGATTGCCACCCGTCCGGCGACGCTGACGGCGTCGGCGGCGCCGGTCCTGGTCGGTGTCGGCGCAGCGTGGGCGGACGGCGTGTTCGCGGCAGGCCCGGCGCTGGCGGCACTGCTCGGCGCTTTCCTGCTGCAGATCGGCGCCAACTTCGCCAACGACGTCTTCGACTTCGAGCGCGGCGCCGACAAGGCGGACCGGCTGGGGCCGCAACGGGCCACCCAGCAGGGCTGGATCAGCCCCATCGAGATGAAGCGCGCGATGTGGCTCGCCTTCGGGGCGGCGACCCTGGTCGGCGTGTACCTCATCTACGTGGCGGGCTGGCCGGTGCTCGCCCTGGGCGTCGCCTCGATCGCCGCGGCGTACCTGTACACCGGCGGCCCGCGTCCCTACGGCTACCTCGGCTTCGGCGACCTGGCGGTGTTCCTGTTCTTCGGCCCGGGTGCGGTGGCGGGCACCTACTACGTGCAGGCCGTGTCGCTGTCGTGGCTCGCCGTCATGGCCTCGATCCCGATCGGCGCGCTCGCCACGGCCATCCTGGTCGTGAACAACCTGCGCGACATCGAGACCGACGCCAGGGCCGGCAAGCGCACGCTGGCGGTGCGCATCGGGGACGGCCCGACGCGCGCCTATTTCTTCCTGCTGCTGCTCGTCGCCTACGGCGTGCCGACGCTGCTGTGGGGGCTCGGAATGAAGGATGCCTGGGTGCTGCTGCCGTGGCTTTCGCTGCCGCTCGCGCTGCGCCTGGCGGCCCGCATGCGGCACGAGCGGGGCCTGTCGCTGAACGGCTGCCTGTTCCACACCGCCCGCCTGGAGGTCGTCTTCGGCCTGCTGTTCGCGCTGGGTCTTGCATCGTGAAGCTGGCGGCGGCTCGCACCAGGCCGCTCACCCTGCACTTTGCGCAGCCGCTGTGGACCGCAAGGGGCGAGTTCCGCCAGCGCGAGTCGATCATCCTGGAACTGAGCGATGCCGCGGGCCTGGCCGGCTATGGCGAAGCGGCCCCGTGGCCGGGATTCGGGACGGAGACGGTGGCCGAGTCGCTGGCGACCCTGAACGACGCCGCGGCGCTGCTGCAGGGCGCCACGCTCCAGCCGGGCGAGTGGACCGACGCGATCGCGGCGCATTTCCGCGGAGCGCCTGCCGCGCGGGCGGCGCTCGAGGGCGCGCTGTGGGACCTCGCCGCCCGCCGCGCCGGGATCCCGCTTGCGCACCAGCTCGCCGCGGGCCTCGGCGCGCTGGCCGGACCGGTGCTCGAACGCGTGCAGGTCAGCGCCCTGCTGATGGAAGGCACGCCGCAAGCCTTGCGCGAGGAAGCCCGGCGCGTCAGCGCGGCGGGATACCGGGCCGCCAAGCTGAAGCTCGGCGCCTCGCTCGCCGAGGACCTGGCGCGTGTGCGGGCCGCCCGCGAGGGACTTGGGCCGGATGTGGCGCTGCGCGGGGACGCCAACGGCGCCTGGAGCGAGCGCATGGCGCGCGAGGCCTGCGATGCGCTGGCGCCATTCGGGCTCGCCTACATCGAACAGCCGCTGCCTGCCGGCGAGATTGACGGCATGGCGCGGCTGCGCCGCGATGCGCCGGTGCGAAT
>DATHZW010000355.1:0-2144 GCA_035458405.1 Steroidobacteraceae bacterium
GATCTCGGCGCCGTGGCGCGCGATGATCTCGCCGATCTTCAGGAGCACGTCCTGCTTCACCTCGTGGTATTCGACCCAGACGACCGTCCTGGTGAAGGTGTAGACCATCAGGTCGAGCGACGAAGGACCGAACTGGTTGAAGTTCACGATCAGCGTCTGGGTCTGGTCGATCCCCGGGTGTTCCCGCAGCATCGCCTTGATATCGGCCACGATGGCCGCCACCACCGCGAAATCGTCGTAGCGCAGGCCAATGGTTTCCTTGATGCGCCGGTGGCTCATGCGCGAGGGGTTCTCGACCACGATGGTCGTGAACACCGAGTTCGGCACGTAGATCGGGTTCTTGTTGAAGGCGCGGATGCGGGTGTGGCGCCAGCTGATGTACTCGACGGTCCCCTCGATGCTCTTGTCGGGCGAACGGATCCACTCGCCCACGCCGAATGGGCGGTCCAGGTAGATGGTCAGGCCGCCGAAGAAGTTGGCCAGCAGGTCCTTGGCGGCGAAACCGATCGCGATGCCGCCCACGCCGCCCAGGGCCAGCAGCCCGGTGACCTGGAAACCGAGGGTCTGCGCGGCCATCAGCGCGGCCAGCGCCAGGGTCACCAGCCGGGCCAGCTTGCCGAGCGCATCGACCGTGGTGACGTCGAACTCCTCGCCGCGCGCGCGGCGCAGGTCGACGACGTTCTGGCCGATCCGGCCGATGAAGCGCAGCACGAACCACGCTGCGCAGGCGATCAGCAGCACGTCGCGCGCCGCCAGCGCCTGGTCGATGAACGATCCCTGGACTTCGCGCTCGATCACGCGTGCCATGAATCCCAGGCCGATGACCCACATCGCCGCCAGCACGGGTCGGCCGGCGGCGCGCAGCAGCGCGTCGTCCCTCGCCGTATGGGTCTTGGCGCTGGCGCGGAGCGCCTGGCGCAGCAGCACCTGGGCGACCTGGTTGGCGGCGACGGTGACCAGCGCGATCGCCACCAGGGACGCGGCCCAGGCTTCGATGCCGATGGTCTGGCTGAGGAATTCGCTGATTCGATCCATGGGCGTGACTGTAACGGCATGTGGCCCACGAGCGAAATGCGGGTACCTACGGTGGCGCAGGCCCAGTCGACCCCTCGCGCAGGATCCCGGCGCCGTCAGACGGATGACGGGGCAGAAACGGACCGGAGGGAGGGGAAATCCCGGTCCGGTTGCAGCGGCCGGCTTTCGGCCCCGAAAAGGCCTCGCGGCGGCCGCAAGTCCCTGAATCCATGTTCAGGCCGTGGATGGTATCCGGTATCATTAATAGTTCACGTCGCGGTTGCGGGCGTCCGGCCCGCAGGCCGGGCGCCGACCCCCGTCAGCACACTGGAGCGCACGTACTGGCATGAGCCGTCCCTTGAGCGAGTTGTACGACTCGAGCCCTCTCTTCGGCGCCAACGCGCCCTACGTCGAGGCGCTCTACGAACAGTTCCTGGGTGACCCGCAGTCCGTCGCCCAGGTCTGGCGCGACTATTTTTCGCGCGTCCGGGCGGATTCCGGCACCGAGGTGGCGCACGGCCCGGTCAAGGAAGGCATCCTGTCGCGTGCCGCGGCGCCACATGTCCCCGTGACGCGGGCAGCGGACGGGGAGAGCTCCCGCAAGCAGGGCGCCGTGTCGCGCCTGGTCCAGGTCTACGCCAACCGCGGCCACCTGATCGCCGATATCGACCCGCTCGGCATGATGCGCCGGCCGATGCCACAGGTCCTCGAACTGGGCTACTTCGGCCTGTCCGAGGCCGACCTCGATACTGTCTTCTACACCGGGGGCCGGGTCGAGGCGGTCAAGAAGCGTGGCAAGCTGCGGGACATCATCGCCGACCTGCGGACGATCTATTGCGGCACCGTGGGCGCGGAATTCGCGCATGTGTCCGAGACGGAGGAACGGCTCTGGCTGCAGGACCGCTTCCAGACCGGGCGCCTGCGCCACCGGTTTTCGGCCGACGAGAAGCGCAACCTGCTGTGGCAGCTGACGGCGGCGGAGGGCCTCGAGCGTTACCTGCACACCAAGTATGTCGGCCAGAAGCGCTTTTCGCTGGAGGGGGGCGATGCGCTCATTCCCCTGCTCGACGACCTCGTGCAGCAGTGCGGGGCCAGCCAGGTCGAGGAAATCGTCATCGGCATGGCGCATC
>DATHZW010000356.1:0-8240 GCA_035458405.1 Steroidobacteraceae bacterium
TCCGAGCGAACGAGGGCGAACCGCCCCGCCGCGGACCGCACTGTGGCACCAAGAGGTGGCAGGCACCGCGGCCGCGGAGCCAGGCACCGACACTGCGAACCCTACAACCAGCCGCGGCGGCGGAAGTACAGGTACGGCACCACCGCCGAGATCACCATCAGGAGCAGCGCCAGCGGGTAGCCCAGCTTCCAGTCGAGTTCCGGCATGAAGTGGAAGTTCATGCCGTAGATGCTCGCGATCAGGGTCGGCGGCAGGAAGGCGACCGCGGCGACCGAGAAGATCTTGATGATGTCGTTCTGCTCGATGTTGATCAGGCCGAGCGTGGCCTCGAGCATGAACGAGGTCTTGCTGTTGACGAACGAGGCGTGGTCGGACAGCGCCAGCACGTCGCGCGACAGGGTCTTGAAGCGCGAGCGGAGGTCGGGCGGCATGGCCACGGCGCCGGACTGCTGCGCGTAGCTGAGCAGCCGTCCGAGGCTGACCAGGCTCTCGCGCGACTTAGACACCAGGTCGCCGATGCGGCCGATGCGCTCCATGACCGCGCGCATGTCGCGCGAGACGTTCTGGCGGCGCTGGCGCGGCGCGAAGATGCCGGCCGACAGCTCGTCCAGGTCCGCGCTGATGCGCTCCAGGATGTCGGCGCTGCGCTCGATCACCGCCTCCAGCAGGCCCGCCAGCACCGCGAGGGCGGAACCCGCCGCCGCCGGGTGGCGCTCGGCATAGGCGATGAAGCGGCGAAACGGCAGCGGATCGTGGTAGCGGTTGGTGATCAGCTTGTTGCGCACCAGGATGAAGGTGATCGCCGCCACCTCGGGGCGATCGGTGTCGATGCGCGTGACGATGGTGGCGGTCATGTACAGGGCGCCGTCTTCCTCGTACAGCCGGTTGGAAGTCTCGATCTCGCGCATTTCCTCGCGGGTCGGGACCTCGATGGCCAGGAACTGCTCGACGGCGCGCTCTTCCTCGAGGGTCGGCTCGAGCAGGTCGACCCACAGGCAATGTTCGGGAATGACCGCCGGCGGCGGGTCGAGGCGGGTGAGCCCCTGGGGCTCTGGAACGAAGCAGTTCAGCATGGCTGGCTCCAGGTCTGATGCCTTTTAGCACAGTCCAGAAACGAAAGCGCCCGCGGTCGAAGACGCGCGGGCGCGGTGCGTCTCGATGCGATCGCCTCAGCGCGCGGCGCGTTCCCGCGCGGCCAGGTCGCCGAGCAGTTCGAAGAACTGGTCCAGGCCCCCGGCCATGCTGACGTCGGTCATGTACTTGCCCTGCACGACCGCCATCGGCGTGTGATCGGCCATGTAGCGGCGCGACAGGTTCTCGGCCTGGCGGATCTTGCTCTCGATCGCGAAGGAACGGTAGGTCCGGCCGAAGTCCTCGGCGCTGACCCCGTGCGACAGCAGGAAGTCGCGGGTCTTCTTTTCCGTCGCCGCGGTGTCCACCCGGTTGCCGGCCACCACGGTCAGCTGGTTGCGGTTGACGTGCAGCTCGCGGAAAACGGCGAGGTTGACCTCGTCGAGCTTGCCCAGCGCCTCGATCGTGTAGAACAGGCGGGCATCCTCGCGGGCGACCTCGTTCCAGACCACGGGCAGGCGGATGAGCCTGACGTAGGCCGGCTTGCCGTTCTTCTCCCAGGCCTCGAGACGCGGCTCGAGCGTGAAGCAGTGGCCGCAGCCGTACCAGAAGATCTCGGTCACCTCGACCTCGCCCGGCCCGACGGAGACGGGCTGGGCGGCCGGCAGCGGCGCAAAGTGCTGGCCTTCCCGCCACTTCGACGGCAGGGACGCCTGCGGGACCGGCGTGTTGGCCGCGACCGCGTCCGCGATCGGGCTGACCGACACGGTCGCATCGTCCACCGATTCGCCGTCGCTGGCGGGGCCTTCGGCCGCGGGCTGCGCGGGCGTTGCCGGTTCCGCTGGCGTCACGGCGGCGGTTGGCTGCCCGGCGGGCGGCGCGGCGGTCTCGGCCGCGGGAGGCGGGGCCTCGCGGCTGCCGCAGGCAGCCAGTCCAAGCGCCAGCAGGGCGCAGGCAATAATTCGGTTCATGGGCGGTCTCTCCAGGGGTCGTTGCAGTCTTTGAACACAACCGGCGGTGCGAAGTTCCACCGGATTCGGGCTGTCGCGGCCAGCAGCCTGCTCAGCGCAGGCCCTGTAAATAGGACGCGAGCGATCGCATTTCCTCGTCGCTGAGCCTGGCGGCGATGGTCTGCATGATGCTGTTGGCAGCCGGCTTGCGTTCGCCGCTGGCGTAGGCCTTCAGCTGGGCGTAGGTGTACACGGAATGCTGGGCGCGCAGCGCCGGGTACTGGGCCGGGCCGTTGCCCTCGCCCTGTGGACCGTGGCAGGCGATGCAGGCGGGCAGGTCGCGCGAGGCGTCGCCGCCCCGGTAGAGCTTCTGCCCGGCCTCGTAAAGCGACGGGTCGGCCTCCAGGCCCTGCAGCGGCTGCCTGGCGAAGTAGGCGGCGAGGTCGGCCATGTCCTGCTCGCCCAGGATCATGGCGTTCGGCGCCATGACGACGTTGACGCGCTGGCCCTGCTTGAACAGCGCGAGCTGGGCGGCGATGTAGCTTGCGTGCTGCCCGGCGAGCTTCGGCCATTCCGGGTTGAGGCTGTTGCCGTCCACGCCGTGGCAGGCACCGCAGACGACGGCCTTCTGCGCACCCGCGTCGGGGTCTCCCGTCACGGCGTTCGCGGCCGGTGCGGCCATGAAAGGAAGCAAACCGAGCACGGCAAACCACTTCTTCATCTGCGCCAAACTCCATTCCACGCGACGGGTCCGGATGCAACCGTCGGGTCGGGTGCCCCGCCGTCGAGCCGGGCATTATACTCAAGCCACCCGTCACGGCGCCCGTCTCCCCCGAATGTCAGCCTATCCTAACGCCAGGTTCCTCAAGAGCGCCCACGATCCGGGCGATTTCTGCGAGGATTTCGGCATCGAGGTCGCGTTTTCGGGCCGCTCCAACAGCGGCAAGTCGAGCGCCATCAACGCGCTCCTTCACCGCAGGGACCTGGCGCGGACCAGCAAGACGCCGGGCCGGACCCAGCTGATCAATTTCTTCGAGTTGAATCCCGGGGAGAGGCTGGTGGACCTCCCGGGCTACGGCTACGCCAAGGTCCCGCCGGCCATGCGCAAGCACTGGCGGCACCTGATGGGCGACTATTTCGGCGCGAGGGCCTCGCTGGCGGGGTTGTTCATCATCATGGACGCGCGCCGGCCGCTGGCCGAGTTCGACTGGCAGATGATCGAAATGGCCGCGGCGCGGAATTGCCGCGTGCACGTGCTGCTGTCCAAGTGCGACAAGCTGGGGCGCAACGAGGCCCGCGCCACGCTCAAGCGCGTACGGGCCGAACTGGGGGAGGCGGCCACGGCGCAGCTGTTTTCCGCCCTGTCAGGCGAAGGCCTCGACGAGGCCCGGCGGATGCTCAAGTCGATGCTGCTTCGAAGCCGTGGCGCCGCCCCGGCCGGCGAGCCGCCGGCGCAGCCCGGCGAGCGCGGCGCCTGACCATGGGCCACCCGCGCGGCCGGCTCCGCCCGCGACCATGAGCACGCGCAACCTCAAGTACCTCTTGCGGCCCCGCTCCGTGGCGGTCATCGGCGCGTCGGACACCCCGCACAGCGTCGGCGCCACCGTCATCCGCAACGCGCTCGGCGGCGGCTTCGCGGGTCCGGTCTGGCCGGTGAACCTCCGCCACACGACCATCGCCGGCGAGCGCGCCTATCGCTCGGTGGACAAGCTGCCCGAGGCGCCCGACCTGGCGGTCATCTGCACGCCGCCGGCGACGGTGCCGGGGCTGATCGCCGAGCTCGGTGCCTGCGGGACGCGCGCGGCGGTGGTGCTCACGACCGGCCTCGACGCCACGCTCATGGACGACGGGCGCACGGCCGTCCAGGCCATGCTGGAGACCGCCAGGCCGCACTGCCTGCGGATCCTGGGACCCAACTGCGTCGGCCTGCTGGTGCCCGGCATCGGCCTCAACGCCAGTTTTGCCCACGTCAGCGCCCGGCCGGGCGAGCTGGCCTTCATTTCCCAGTCGGGCGCCCTGACGACGGCGATGCTGGACTGGGCGCGCGCCAACCAGTTCGGCTTTTCGCACTTCCTGTCGCTGGGCAAGTCCGCCGACATCGATTTTGGCGACCTGCTCGACTATCTCGGCAGCGACGCCGACACCCGGGCGGTGCTCCTGTACGCGGAGTCGATCGGCTATGCGCGCAAGTTCATGTCGGCGGCGCGTGCGGCGGCGCGCAACAAGCCGGTCATCGTGGTCAAGGCGGGTCGCAGTCCGCTTGCGGCCAAGGCAGCCGCGTCCCATACCGGCGCGCTGGCCGGCGTGGACGCCGTCTACGACGCGGCGTTCAGGCGCGCGGGCATGCTGCGCGTGGACACCACGCGGGAACTGTTCGGCGCCGCCGAGACGCTGGCCAGGATCCGCGGCGTCAAGGGCAACCGGCTCGCGATCATTAGCAACGGCGGCGGCCCGGCGGTCATGGCCACCGACGCGCTGATCCGCGGCGGCGGGCGGCTGGCCGAACTGGCGCCGGAGACGATGCAGGCGCTCGATGCCGTGCTGCCCGCGACCTGGTCGAGAAGCAACCCGGTGGACATCATCGGCGACGCGCCCGTCGAGCGCTACGTGGCCGCGCTGCGGCCCCTGACGCAGGACCGCAACGCCGACGCCATCCTGCTGATCCATGCGCCGACCGCGATCGTCCAGGCCGAGGCCGTCGCCCGCGACTGCGCGCAGCTGCTGAGCGAGGCGCCGCACCCGGCGCTGGTCTGCTGGCTGGGCACGGACTCGATCACCCGGGCGGACGCCATGCTGGCCCGCGCCGGGTTGCCGACCTTCGCGACCCCGGAGGAGGCCGTGACCGGCTTCCTGCAGCTGGTTGCCTATCACGAGAACCAGCAACAGCTGCTCGAGACGCCGCCGTCCGTGGCGGAGGACTTCGAGCCCGACCCGGAATCGGCGCGTGCGGTGATCGCCGCGGCGCTGGCGGAAGGGCGCACGATGCTGACGGAGCCGGAGTCCAAGCGCGTGCTGGCCGCCTACGCGATCCCGGTCGTCGAGACCGAGGTGGCGCGATCGCTCGAGGAACTGCCCGGGATCGGCGACAGGCTGGGTTATCCGCTGGCCCTGAAGATCCACTCGCCGGACATCACGCACAAGACCGACGTGGGCGGCGTCGTGCTCGACATCGGCTCGGAGGAACTGCTGCTGGCGGCGGCCGAGGCCATCCTGGCGCGGGCCCGCAAGCGCCGGCCGGATGCGCGCATCGAGGGCCTGTCGGTGCAGAAGATGATCGAGCACGAGGGCGGCCACGAACTGATCCTCGGCATCGCGATCGACGCGATCTTCGGGCCGGTGCTGATGTTCGGCCAGGGCGGCACCGCGGTCGAGACCATCGCCGACCGCGCCATCGCCCTGCCGCCGCTGAACATCGCGCTGGCACGGGAACTGATGGGCCGGACCCGGGTGGCGAAGCTGCTGGGCGATTCGCGGTCGCATCGTCCGGTGAACCTGGCCGCCGTGGAACTGGCGCTGGTCAAGCTGTCGCAGCTGGCGGCGGACCTGCCCGAGGTGGCCGAGCTCGACGTCAACCCGTTGCTGGCCGACGCCCACGGCGTGGTGGCCCTCGACGCGCGCATCAGGATCGACGCGTCGGCGCCGGGCGGGCGGCGCCACTTCGCGATACGGCCGTACCCGAAGGAGCTCGAGCAGACCATCGGGTTCGGCGGCGGGACCGTGCTGCTGCGGCCGATCCGCCCGGAGGACCGCGCCAAGCACGAGGCCTTCATCGCGCGCAACACGCCGAACGACATGCATGCGCGCTTCTTCCGCATGGTGCGCGAACTGCCGGCGTCCGAGATGGCGCGCTTCACCCAGATCGACTACGAGAGGGAAATGGCCTTCATCGCGGTCGGCAGGGACGAGGCGGGCGCGGAGGAGACGCTCGGCGTGGCGCGCGCCCATGCGGATGCCGACAACGTCGAGGCCGAGTTCGCGATCATCGTGCGCTCCGACCTCAAGGGCCACGGCCTCGGCGCGGCGCTGCTGACCAAGCTGATCGACTACTGCCGCGGACGGGGCACGCTGCGGCTGGTGGGCGAGGTGTTTGCCGACAACGAGCGCATGCTGCGCCTGTCCCGCGATTGCGGTTTCCGCATCGTCGGCCGGCACGACGCAGTCGTTGACCTGTCGCTCGACCTGCAGGCCTAGCCAGGTTCAGTCGTCGTCGGCGGTGAAGAAGAAGCAGCACTGCGGCAGGTCGAGGAACTCGTGCTGCTTGGCGAACAGCCGGTGCTCGAGCTCCTGGACGGCCGGGTCGCCGCGCCGGGTCTCGAGATCGTGCGCGTCGTGCGTCCAGGTCTCGACCAGGCCATCGAAAGGCTCCGCGGTGCCGCGCTCGATGGCGATGCGGTCGTTGGCGTCGATCGCCAGCGTGGTGCTGAAGGACACGCGAATGGCGGCCAGCTGCTGCGCCACTTCCGTCCATAGCGCCTTGTACTCTTCCCAGTGCCGCCGGAAGTCGGCCGGCGACAGGTCGGGATGACGGCGCAGGCACTGGACGTACTTGATCATCTTCGCACCGCTGCGATTCGCGTGGTCACCGCGCCTAGCATACCGGTTGCCGGCGGGAGTGCCCGGTTCGGCGACGCATTTCGGGGAATCGGACACAAAAAAATGCCCGGCGGGCCTTTCGAGCCGCCGGGCAGCTGAACCCGGCTTGGGGATGCTGTCCGGGTACACCCGCTCAGGGAGGTAAGCGGGGAGCACCTTGCGGCGCTCATGAAGTTAGATGAGCGCTCCGGGGAAAAAGTTCCGGGCCTGCACGCGAACCCCTGTAAATCTACAAGTGCTTGAAAAACAAGGCTTAATGTGCGTCATCCCAGTTCGCGCCGACGCCGGTATCGACCTTGAGGGGCACCTGGAGTTCCGCCGCCGCGGTCATGAATCCCACCAGCCGGGCACGGACCTCGTCGACCGCGCCGGCCTCGACCTCGAGGACCAGCTCGTCGTGGACCTGCATGACCAGCCTCGCGCCGGGGCGCTCGCGCTGGATCCAGTCGTCCACCGTGATCATGGCGCGCTTGATGATGTCGGCGGCCGTGCCCTGCATCGGCGCGTTGATGGCGCTGCGCTCCGCGTACTGCTGCTGCTGGCGGTTGCGCGAGCGGATGTCCGGCAGGTACAGGCGCCGCCCGAAGACGGTCTCGACGTAGCCGCGCTCCCGGGCGCTCTCGCGGGTCTCGTCCATGTAGCGCTTCACGCCCGGGTAACGCTCGAAATAGCGGTCGACGTATTCCTGGGCGGTGGCCCGATCGCTGCCCAGCTGGCGGGCGAGACCGAAGGCCGACATGCCGTAGATGAGCCCGAAATTGATCGCCTTGGCCGCGCGCCGCTGCTCGGCCGTGACCTCGTCGGTCGCGACGCCCAGCACCTCGGCGGCCGTCGCCTGGTGGATGTCCCGGTCGGAGGCGAAGGCGTCGAGCAGGCTCCGGTCCCCGGAGAGGTGCGCCATGATCCGCAACTCGATCTGCGAGTAGTCCGCCGCCAGCAGCAGGTGGCCGGGCGGTGCGATGAAGGCCTGGCGGATGCGACGGCCTTCCGGCGTGCGGATCGGGATGTTCTGCAGGTTCGGATCGCTGGACGAGAGCCGGCCCGTCACGGCCACCGCCTGGTGATAGGAGGTGTGCACGCGCCCGGTCCGCGCATCCACCTGGCCCGGCAGCTTGTCGGTGTAGGTCGACTTCAACTTGGCGAGACCGCGATACTCGAGAATGATCCGCGGCAGCGGATAGCTGGCCGCCAGTTCCTCGAGCACGTCCTCCGCGGTCGACGGCTGCCCCTTCGGCGTCTTGCGAACCGTCGGCAGGTTCAGCTTGTTGAAGAGGATTTCCTGCAGCTGCTTGGGCGAATCCAGGTTGAACGGCTGGCCGGCGGCCTCGTGGGCCTCCTGCTCCAGCTCCCCGAGGCGCCCGGCGATCTCGCCGCCCTGGCGCCGCAGGGTGTCGCGGTCGACCAGCACGCCGTGGTGCTCCATGCGGAACAGGACGGGCACCAGGGGCTGCTCGATCTCCTCATAGAGCTTCCTCAGCGACGGTTCCCTCGTCAGGCCCGCCCAGAGCACCCGGTGCAGCTGCAGCGTGATGTCCGCATCCTCGGCCGAGTACTCGGCCGCGGTGTCGATCGCGACCTGGCTGAAGGAGATCTGCTTCGCGCCCTTGCCGGCCACGTCCTCGTAAT
>DATHZW010000357.1:0-2758 GCA_035458405.1 Steroidobacteraceae bacterium
GTTCCATCACTTCCTGGTATTCCGCGGAATCCTCGGTATAGGCACCGTACTTGTTGTGACCGGAACCGCGGGTGAAGTACGCGCCCTTCTCGCCCACCCCAGGGATCGTCCGCCACGGGATGCCGTCGCCGTCGACGTCGAGGTAACGGTTGAATCGCTCGATCTTGTCGAGCATGTCTGCGGTCAGCACCTTGCCGCGATCGGGCTGGAAGCCGTCGTCCCACTCGAGGTCGGGGACCATCCAGTCGTTCATGCCGATGTCGAGGTCCAGCAGCACGAAGACCGGCGTCTGCAGGCGTTCCGCCAGGTCGAAGGCCTGGACCGACATGTAGAAGCACTCCTCCGGGTTCGCCGGGAACAGCAACACGTGGCGGGTGTCCCCGTGGGAGGCGTAGGCGCAACTCATCAGGTCGCACTGCTGGGTCCGCGTCGGCATGCCGGTCGACGGGCCCACGCGCTGGACGTCGAACAGCACAGCCGGGATCTCCGCGTAATACGCCAGGCCGATGAATTCGTTCATCAGCGAGATGCCCGGACCGCTGGTGGGCGTGAAGGCCCGGGCACCGTTCCAGGACGCGCCTATGACGGCGCCAATCGCCGCCAGCTCGTCCTCCGCCTGCATGATCAGGTAATTGTGCCGGCCGGTCTCCGGGTCGACCCGGTGCCTGGAGCAGAAGCCGCGAAAGGCGTCCATCAGCGACGTGGACGGGGTGATCGGGTACCAGGCGCCGACCGTCGCCCCGGCGTAGAGGCAACCAAGTGCCGCCGCCGTATTGCCGTCCATCATGAAGTGACCGCGGGTCCGGTCTAGCTTCTCCACGCGCATCGGCAGCGGGCAGTCGAAATTCCTGCGCGCGTAGTCGTGGCCGATGCCGATCGCCTTCATGTTGGCCTCGACCAGCGCCGGCTTCTTCGCGTACGACTCGGCGAGCAGGCCGCGCATCACCTCGAGGTCGATGTCGAGCAGGGCCGCCAGCACGCCCGCATACATGATGTTCTTCATCAGGATGCGGGCCCGGGCGCCCTCGAAATTCTCGGTGCAGAGCTGGGCCAGCGGCACGCCCAGCACGCTGACGTCGTCACGCCCCAGCAGCGACGGACGGGGCCAGCTCGAGTCGAAAACCAGGAATCCGCCGGGGGACACCTCGGCGATGTCCCGCGCATAGGTCTCGGAATTCATGGCGACCATGACGTCCACGCGGCCGGAGCGCGCGATCCAGCCTTCCCCGGTGACCCGGATCTCGTACCAGGTCGGCAGTCCCTGGATGTTGGAAGGGAAGAAGTTCTTGCCGACGACCGGCACGCCCATCCTGAAGATCGACTTCATGATCAGCGAGTTGGCGCTCGCCGAGCCGGTGCCGTTGACGTTGGCGAACTTGATGACGAAGTCGTTGGCGCCCGCGGGCGAACTGGCTAGTTCCGGCATCCGGCTTCATCCTTCGCTTGCGGTATGTGCACCCAGGACTTCTGCATGTCCCAGGCATTGGTCGGGCAGCGCTCGGCGCACAGGCCGCAGTGCACGCAGACATCCTCGTCCTTGACCATCAGCCGGCCGGTCTGCTTGAGGGGTTCTGACAGGTAGAGCGCCTGCTCGCGTGTTCTTCGCGGCGCCTTGAGGCGCTGCTCCAGTTCCTCCAGCGGACCGGCCTCGGTCATGGTCAGGCAATCCGTCGGGCAGATGTCGATGCAGGCATCGCACTCGATGCAGAGCTTGGCGGTGAAGACCGTCTGCACGTCGCAGTTCAGGCAGCGCTGCACCTCGGCAGCGGCGCGCTCCGCGTCGAAGCCCAGTTCGACCTCGACGTTCAGCTGCTTGAATCGTTCCTTGAGGCTGACGTGCGGCACGAGCCGGCGCTCCAGCGGGTTGTAGTCGTTCTTGTACGACCATTCCTTCATGCCCATCTTGCGGCTTTGCAGCCGCATGCCCCGCGGCGGACGCTCGCCCACGGGCAGGCCCATGCAGTGCTTGTGGATGGAAATCGCCGCCTGGTGGCCCTGCTCGACCGCCCAGATGATGTTCTTGGGCCCGAGCGCGGCGTCGCCACCGAAGAAGACCTCGGGGCGCGTCGACTGGAAGGTCGCCGGATCGACCGCAGGCACGTCCCACTTGTCGAACTCGATGCCCAGGTCGCGCTCGATCCAGGGAAACGCGTTCTCCTGGCCGATGGCCAGGATCACGTCGTCACAGGGCAGGACGAGTTCTTCAATGACCCGCTCCGAGACGATCCGGCCGCCCTCGACCTCGTACTCGATCCGGTCGAAACGCATCCCGACCAGCTTGCCGTCCTCGACCACGAACGCCTTCGGCGAGTGGTTGACCACCATCTCGACGCTCTCTTCCTCGGCGTCCTCGAGTTCCCAGGCGGAGGCCTTGAAGAACCCGCGCGGCTTCCTCGCCATGACCTTGACGTTCTTCGCACCGAGCCGCAACGAGGTCCGGCAGCAGTCCATCGCGGTGTTGCCGACACCGATGATCAGGACGTTTTCGCCGATTTGTTTCGTGTGGCCGAAGGCGACCGACTCCAGCCACGAGATGCCGATGTGGATGCGGTCGCTGTCGTTGCGGCCGGGAAGGCTCAGCTCCTTGCCCTTGGGAGCGCCGGTTCCGACGAACACCGCGTCGTATTCGGCCGAGTCCAGCAATGCGGCCAGGCTGCGGACCGGGGCATTGAGCCGCAGTTCGGCGCCCATCTCGACGATGTACCCGATCTCCTCGTCCAGCACCGACGCCGGCAGGCGGAAAGAGGGAATGTTCGTC
>DATHZW010000358.1:0-3457 GCA_035458405.1 Steroidobacteraceae bacterium
GGGCGCGAGCTTGCCGAGGAGTTTCAGCTGTTCGGTGATCCTGCCCTTCTTGCCGAGGGCGCCCACCCGCACGGATTCAAGCGACGCCAGATCGGAGCAGGCATCGATCGCGTCGAGCAGGTCCCTGGTAAGGGAATCGAGATCCTGCAAGGACTATCCTCCACGGCGCTGCGCACGGACACCGGTCCCCGAGGTCCGGCGCCCGTGCGTCACAGTCCAGACCCCGGCGATGCCGGTTACTTGGTTTCGAGCGCCGCCTTCGCCTTTTCGGCGATGGCGCCAAAAGCAGCGAGATCGTGGACCGCAAGATCGGCCAGCGCCTTGCGATCGATTTCGATTCCAGCCTTCTTCAGGCCAGACATCATCCTGCTGTAGGTCAACTCGAACATCCGGGCCGCAGCGTTGATCCGCTGGATCCAGAGCGCGCGATAGTCCCGCTTCTTCAGCCGGCGGCCGACGTAAGCGTACTGCCCGGCCTTGATGACGGCCTGCTTCGCGACGCGGTATACCTTGCGCCTGGCGTTGTAATAGCCCTTGGCCTTGGCCAGGACCTTCTTGTGGCGGCGTCCGGCAATGACGCCCCGTTTGACTCGTGCCATGTGGTTATCCTCTTGTCAGATAGCGTCAGAGACTGGGAAGCAGCTTCTTGAGCCGACCGACGTCGGTCTCGTGCACGAGCATGCTCGTGCCGAGCTGGCGCTTCCGCTTGCTGGGCTTCTTCGTGAGGATGTGGCGGCGGTGAGCCTGCGCGCGCTTGAACCCGCTTGCAGTCTTGCGAAAACGCTTCGCCGCCCCCCGGTTGGTCTTCAACTTGGGCATTGTCTACTCCTTTTCTAACCTCTTCACACCGCCTGGGCGGGCTGGAGGCGTATCGGCGGCAAGCCGCCGGTCACTTATATCGAGAGCGGCTCAATCGCCGCTCACTTCTTTTTCGGTCCTATGACCATCACCATCTGGCGTCCTTCCATCAGCGGACGCTGTTCGACCAGGCCGACTTCGGCCAGGTCGATGACCAGCCGATCGAGGAGCTTGCGCCCCAGTTCGGTATGGGCCATCTCGCGGCCACGGAACCTCAGGGTTACCTTGGCCTTGTCTCCTTCCGTCAGGAAGCGAATCAGGTTACGCAGCTTGACCTGGTAATCGTTCTCGTCCGTACCCGGACGGAATTTCACTTCCTTGATCTGGATCTGTTTCTGCTTCTTCTTGGCCGAGTGCGCCTTCTTGTTCTGTTCGAACAGGAACTTGCCGTAGTCCATGATCCGGCAAACTGGCGGTTCAGCCGTCGGCGAAACCTCTACAAGATCCATCTCCGCTTCCGCCGCCATTTGCAGGGCTTCGGCGCGGTCTACGACACCGACCTGCGATCCGTCGGCGCCGATGATGCGCAGCTTTGGCGCGAGGATCTCGTCATTGCGCCGTGTGCGCTTGCTTGTTGAAATGCGTCATTCCTCCAAAAAATCGCGGCCGCGACACACCGCATCCCGGGTGATTCGCGCCGCCACCTCTTCCAGGGGCATCACGCCCAAATCGTTCCCGGACCGTGTGCGCACGGCCAAAGACCTGGAATCCACTTCCCGATCCCCCGCAACGAGCAGGTACGGGACACGCGCAAGCGTGTGTTCACGGATTTTAAAGCCGACTTTTTCATTGCGCAAGTCGATTTCTGCCCGAACCCCCTGATTCTTAAGGAATTCCACGCTATCCCGGGCAAAATCAGCCTGTTTGTCGGTAATGTTCATCACCACCGCCTGGACCGGCGCGAGCCAGGTCGGGAGCTTCCCGGCATGGTTCTCGATCAGGATGCCGATGAACCGCTCGAAGGAGCCGAGGATCGCCCGGTGCAGCATGACGGGCGGCCGCCGGCTGCCGTCCTCGGCGACGTACTCGGCCCCGAGCCGGGCCGGGATCCCGTAATCGACCTGCAGCGTGCCGCACTGCCAGTCCCGTCCGATGGCGTCCCGCAGCACGAATTCGAGCTTCGGCCCGTAGAAGGCGCCCTCGCCCGGATTCATGGTGTAGGGCAGCCCGGAGGCCTCGACGGCGTCCCGAAGCGCCGCCTCCGCGCGATCCCAGGTCTCGTCGCTGCCGGCCCGTTTTTCCGGCCGGTCGGCGAACTTCACCCGAACGTCGGTGAAGCCGAAATCGGCGTACATGGACATCAGCAGCTTGCAGAAGGACACTGTCTCGGCGCTGATCTGCTCCTCGGTGCAGAAGATGTGCGCGTCGTCCTGGGTGAAGGCGCGCACCCGCATCAGCCCGTGCAGGGCCCCCGAGGGCTCGTTGCGATGACAGGCCCCGAACTCCGCCATCCTCAGCGGCAGGTCCCGGTAGGACTTGATGCCCTGCCTGAAGATCTGCACGTGTCCTGGGCAGTTCATCGGCTTGACTGCGAGCAGCCTCCCCTCCGATTCAGCGATGAACATGTTTTCGGCGTAGTTCTCCCAGTGCCCGCTCTTCTCCCAGAGCGTGCGGTCGAGTAGCTGCGGTGTCTTGACCTCCTCGTAGCCGTGCTCGGCAAGGCGCTCGCGGACGTACTGCTCGATGATCAGCCACAGCGTCCAGCCCTTTGCGTGCCAGAAGACGCTGCCGGTCGCCTCCTCCTGCTGGTGGAACAGGTCGAGCTCCCGTCCAAGCCGGCGGTGGTCACGCTTCTCGGCTTCCTCCAGCTGGGTCAGGTGGGCCTTGAGTTGCTTCTCGTCCGGCCAGGCCGTGCCGTACACGCGCTGCAGCATCTCGTTGCGGGAATCGCCGCGCCAGTAGGCGCCTGCGAGCTTCATGAGCTTGAAGGCGCCGAGCTTGCCGGTGCTGGGCACGTGCGGACCGCGGCACAGGTCTTCCCAGTCGCCCTGCCCGTAGAGCGAGATCTCCTCGCCGGGCGGGATGGCCTCGATGATCTCGGCCTTGTAGCGCTCGCCGATGGAGCGGAAATGTTCAGCGGCATCGTCACGCGGCAGGGTCCGCCTGTGGATCGGCAGGTCCGCCGCGGCCAGCTCCTTCATGCGCGCCTCGAATTTCTCGAGGTCCTCGGGCGTGAACGGTCGCTTGAACGCGAAGTCGTAGTAGAAGCCGTTGTCGATGACCGGTCCGATGGTCACCTGGGCATCCGGATAGATCGACTGCACCGCTTGCGCCAGCAGGTGCGCGGTCGAATGCCGGATGACCTCCAGGCCCTCCGGGTCGCGACTGGTGATGATGCGCAGGCGTACATCGGAGTCGATGCGATGACTGGTGTCGACCAGCGTCCCATCGACCTCACCCGCCAGGGCGGCGCGGGCGAGACCCGCGCCAATGCTGGCCGCGACCTCAGCCACCGTCACGGGCTGCTCAAACTTGCGCTGGCTGCCATCCGGCAGAGTAATGACCGGCATTTCCCACGTCTCCAGTTACGACAGCGGCTGCGCCAATGACAAGGGCGCCGTCTGCCGACGGCGCCCCCCGGACGCCCGCTCACCCTGTT
>DATHZW010000359.1:0-12188 GCA_035458405.1 Steroidobacteraceae bacterium
TACAAGTCCTTGAATAAGCAATATGTCAAATGCTAGGGAAATTCCTTAGGGATGTCAGCCGGTTGCCTCAGAGGTGCGAGGCACACGCGCGTGCCCCGAAGCAGCGACAGGCCTGTGCCTGGCACCTCTCTCTCAGCCGGCAAACCAGTTGGCGACGAACTCGTCGAAAGAAATATCGTCCGCCGCCTCGACCCGCTGCTGCGCCAGGACCGATTCGTCCGCCTCGACACGGAACACGTCCAGCTGCGACTGCTTCGGCGGATACAGGTCGCGGAAATAGTCGCGGTGCGCGCGCGACATCCTCAGCGCAAAGTGGAAGAAGGCCTCCCCTTCGACCTCCAGCTCCCCGAGCAACCGGGCGGACGGCGTCGCCCCGACGTCGTCCACTTTCGCCCTCTGTACCGCGAGCGCCGCGGTGTAGGGCCCGGTCGGGTCACCGTGGTCGAGCAGCTCGCAGATGCCGCCCATCTCCTCGAGCAGCTGCCTGGCCCATACCTTCAGCTCGTACGGCCGGCCGTCGAGGTCCAGCGCCAGGCCGGGCTCGCGCCCGCGGCGCGCGACCCGGACGTGGTTGCCGTCCAGTTCCTGCTCCGCCGCGCGCCCGATGGGCGGGCTCTCCTTGAGCACGCACAGCGCGGCGAAGGCCTCGAGGAAGCGCATCTTGTTCTGGTTGATGCCGACGGGATCGAACACGCCGACGTCGAGCGAGCGCATCTCGACGTACTCGACTCCCGCACGCGCCAGTGCCCGGGTCGGTCGCTCGCCCGAACGCGCCGTGCGCTTCGGGCGGATGAAGCTGTAGTACTCGTTCTCGATCTGCAGCACGTTCGCGCTCAGCTGCCGCCACTCGCCGTCCACCTTGACGCCCAGCTGCTCGTACTCCGGGCTCGGGGTCGCGATCAGCGCCGACAGGTCGCGCACGTACTCGTCGAGCGAGTTGACGGACACCGCGACGTTGGCCTGGCTCTTGTTGCGATAGCCGAGGTCGCTCATGCGCAGCGACGTCGCGTAGGGCGAGTAGAACGTGTTGCTGTCCAGTTCCTGCAGGGACGGCATTACGTCCCGGCCCTTGAAGAACGTCTTGCACAGCGCCGGCGAGGCGCCGAACAGGTACAGGATCAGCCACCCGTGGCGGCGGTAATTCCGCAGCAGCGCGAAATACGCCTCGTCGACGAACTGCTGTCCGCTCGTCCGCGCCTGCCAGGCCTGGTGCAGCACCGGCCAGAAGTGGCCCGGGAACGAGTAGTTGAAGTGCACCCCCGAGATCGCCTGCATGACCCGGCCGTAACGCAGGCCGAGTCCCATGCGGTAGACGCTCTTCATCCGTCCGATGTTGGAGCTGCCGTATTGCGCGATCGGGATGCTGGCGTCCCCGTCCAGCGCGCAGGGCATGCTGGTCGCCCACAGCAGTTCCTCGTCGAGGTGCCGGTAGACGAACTGGTGCAGGTCGCAGAGGTACTGCAGCAGCTCCCAGGTCTCGCTGAAGGCGGGCGTGATCAGTTCGATCAGCGCCTCCGAGTAGTCGGTCGTGACGTTCGGACTCGTCAGCGCCGAGCCCAGCCCGGCCGGATGCGGCGTCTGGGCGACCCGTCCCTTCGGCGTCACCCGCAGCGACTCCTTCTCGACCCCCTTGCGTCCGCCCTGCAGCGCGCCGGGCTCGCCCGAGTTGACCAGCGAGGCCAGCCTGCGCTCGAAGCTGCGATCGATGCGGGCGACTGTCATGGGAGACGGCTCGTCGGCCTTGGGGATCGCATTCTAGCCGCCCGACGGCACCTGGGGCAGGCCATCTGGCCTCCCCGCCCGGAACGCGCTAGATTGGGGACTCCGTTCCAGGCCGAAGCTTCAGCGGGTATTCAGGCACAAGCGGGCATTCTGGGACCCATGAGACCGACGCGGCACACACTGCCACTGATGCTCGCCGGGGCGCTGCTGGCGCAGGCCGCGGCGGCGAATTCCTTTCGATGCGGCACCCGGCTCATCACCGATGGCGACAGCGCCGACAAGCTCCAGGCGCTGTGCGGTGCTCCCAGCGAGGTCACCCGGTCGGAAATCCTGCGCCGCCCGGTCGTCTGGCGCTTCGGCCGGCCCTACTATTTCTCCGAAGAGCCGGTGCCCGTGGCGGTCGAGTTCTGGACCTACAACCTCGGGACCAGCAAGCTGATGCGGCGCCTGCGGCTCGAGGACGGCCTGGTCGTCGAGATCGAGACCCTCGGTCACGGCTACCACGAGCCGTACCGATGAACACCCCCCTGATTCGCCCGATCGAGCCACGCGACGATGCGGCTGTCGCCGGCGTCATCCGCGAGGTCATGCCCTGCTTCGGCGCCTGCGGGCCGGGCTTCGCGCTCAGCGACCCCGAGGTCGACCACATGAGCGCAGCCTATGCCGGACCGCGCTCCGCGTTCTTCGTCCTCGAGGAAGCCGGGCACGTCGTCGGTTGCGGCGGCATCGCGCCACTCGCCGGCGCCGAGGCCGAGACCTGCGAGTTGCGCAAGATGTACTTCCTGCCCGGCGCGCGCGGTCGCGGCCTCGGGGAACGGATGCTGCGGCTGTGTCTCGACCGCGCCCGCGAGCTGGGCTATCGACGCTGTTACCTCGAGACGCTGACCGGCATGGACGCGGCCATGCGTCTCTACCAGCGGCTCGGCTTCCGCCCGCTGGAGGGGCCGCTGGGCAAGACCGGGCACTTCGGCTGCGACCGGCAGTTCCTGCTCGAGCTGTGATTCTCTGAGAGCTGCCAGGCACCGAAGACGGTGCCTGGCACCGGTTAACCACCCTTCTTCGCCGCGACCCACTCCTGGACGAGACGATCCAGGACGTCGAGCGGCACCGGGCCCGTGCGCAAGACCACGTCGTGGAACTCGCGGAGGTCGAAACCCGCGCCGAGTTCCCGCTTCGCCTGCGCGCGCAGGTCGAGTATCCGCAGCATGCCCACCATGTAGGCCGTCGCCTGGCCGGGGCGGGCGATGTAGCGTTCGGTGGCGCGGACGATCGATCCCTCCGGCATCGGCGTGTTGTCGAGCTGGTACCGGATCACCTGCTCGCGGGTCCAGCCCCTGGCGTGCAGGCCGGTGTCCACGACGAGGCGCACCGCGCGATTCAGTTCCAGCGTCAACCGGCCGAAATCGGAATACGGGTCGGTGTAGAAGCCCACCTCCTTCGGCATCCCTTCGCTGTACAGACCCCAGCCTTCCGTGCAGGCCGTGTACGTGGCCTGCTGGCGAAACTCCGGCAGATCCGCGAGTTCTGCCGTGACGGCACGCTGCATGTGGTGACCCGGGATGCCCTCGTGATAGGCCAGCGCCTCCATCTCGGTCCTCGGCATGTCGCGCATCCGGTACAGGTTGACGTAGAAGATGCCCGGGTGCTGGCCGTCGGCGGACGGCCGCTGGTAGAAGGCCCTGCTGGCCGATGCCTCGCGGAACGGTTCGACGGCCTTGACCGTGAGTTCCGTCCTCGGCAACGTCAGGAACAGCTCGGGCAGCTTCCTGCGCATGGCGTCGAGGATGCCCGTCGCCTCGGCCAGGTAGGCCTCGCGGCCCTCCGGCGTGTCCGGATAGTAGAAACGATCGTCCGTGCGCACGAATTCGAAGAACTGCTTCAGGTCGCCCCGGAAGCCGGTGCGGCGGATGACCTCGAGCATCTCGTCGTGGATGCGGGCGACCTCCGCCAGCCCCCGCTCATGGATCGCGTCGGCCCCGAGATTCGTCGTGGTGTAGTAGGACAGCAGGTAGTCGTAGTAGGCCTCGCCATGGGGAAGCTTCCAGACGCCGTCGTCGGTCGATGCGCGCGATTCGGCCGCGCTCGCCCAGGCGATCACCGCATCGTAGCCCGGCCTGACCGACTCCAGCAGCGCGCGCCGGGCCTCGGCGACCAGCGCGTCGCGCCGCTCTTGCGGGATGTCGAGCGCGGCGACCTTGGCCTTGAAGTCGCCGAACAACGGGCTGTCGTCCGGCCCGTCGTCGAAGGGCCTGCCCTTCACGACGTTCCGGCAGGTCTCGACGATCTGCGGAAAGACCCAGCGGGGCGGCAGGATGCCGCGGCGCTCGGCCCGGCCTGCGCGCTGCAGCGCCGTGGCCAGATAGCCGAGCACGCCGCGCAGCCTGGAGACGTAGGCCTCGGCATCGGATTCCGTCTCCACGCGATGCCTGTTGATGAGGAACGCCGGCAGGTCCGACTGCGGACTGGCCTTGTTATGGCTGAAGACGTAACCGTGGTTGCGCCAGCGCCACTCGGCGATGCGGCGTTGCTGCACGTCCTCGAACAGGTCCCAGGACAGGCGCGTGTCGGCGTCGAGCTTGTTCCTGTCAATGCTTCCGCGCAGCTCGGCCAGCTGCCGCTCAGCCAGCTGGCGGCGGGCCAGGTCCCCCGCCTCCGAGTTGTCGTTCCAGTCGCCGTAATGGATCCGCAGGCCGAGCAAGGCGGCGGTCGTGGGGTGCAGGTCGTAATACTCGGCCTGGGTGCGCTCGAAGAAGGCCGCGGCGCGGGCATTCTCGTCTGCCGGCTCGTCGGTGCCGGACGCCTGTGCCGGGACGATCGGGGGCAGCAGCCACAGTGCCGCGATCGCCGGCGCAAGGAGCCATGGTCGGGGTCTCATGGTGAGTGACTCGGTGCGGGCCTGACCGGAAATCGGGACGTTAGCACAGCCCGGTGAAGAGGTGCCGGGGTGCCGAAGAGGTGCCTGGCACCGTCCTCGGTGCCAGGCACCTTTATACTGCCGCCATGAAGCTGCACCAACTCCGCTACCTCGCCGCGGTCGTCGACAACGGCCTGAACATCACCGCCGCGGCGCGGGCGCTGCACACCTCGCAGCCGGGCGTCAGCAAGCAGGTCAAGCTGCTCGAGGAGGAACTCGGATTCGAGATCTTCGAGCGCGAGGGCAGGAACCTCGTCCGGGTGACTCCCGCCGGCAAGAAAGTGGTCGAGCGGGCGCTCAGGATCCTGGAGGAGACCCGCAACATCCGCCTGCTGTCGGACGAATTCCGCGACCAGAAGAAGGGCTCGCTGTCGATCGCGACGACCCACACCCAGGCGCGTTACGTCCTGCCGGCCATCATCAAGCAATTCCGCCAGCTGTACCCGGACGTCAAGCTCCACCTGCACCAGGGAACCTCGGAGCAGATCGCCGACCTCGCGGCCGAGGACCGCGTCGACTTCGCCATCGGTACCGGGTCGCAGGACCTCTATCCGGCGCTGGCGCTGATGCCCTGCTACCGGTGGCACCGGGACATCCTCGTTCCGGCCGGGCACCCGCTCGCCAGGCTGAAGCAGCCGACGCTCAAGGACGTCAGCCGGTACCCGGTGGTGACCTATGTCTTCAGCTTCTCGGGCCGCTCCTCGCTGCCCGAGTTGTTCGAGCGGGCCGGCCTGCCGCTCGACGTCGCGCTCACGGCGCGGGACGCCGACGTGATCAAGACCTACGTGCGGCTCGGGCTCGGGGTCGGCATCGTCGCGTGCATGGCCGTCGACGAAGAGGAGGACGACGACCTGGTGGCGATCGACGGCTCGCACCTGTTTCCGGAGCACGTCACCTGGCTCGGCGTGCGCCGCGGGCGGCTGCTGCGCGCCTACATGTACGACTTCATGCGGCTGTTCGCGCCGCACCTGACCCACAGGCTCGTCGACCAGGCGCTGCGAAGTTCGTCGGGCGAACAGGTCGAGGAGGTCTTTTCGGGCGTTAAACTGCCCCATTACTGAGATGACACGGGACCAGGCCATGCACGATTTCGAGAAACTCGGGGTCTTCTACCTCGGCAGGGAGTACGACGCGGCGACGCAGGCGCTGGCGGAGGAGCCGCTCCTCTACAGCTCCAGGGACCTGACCACCCACGCGGTGTGCGTCGGCATGACCGGCAGCGGCAAGACGGGCCTGTGCGTCGCCATGCTGGAAGAAGCCGCGCTCGACGGCATCCCGGCGTTGGTCGTGGACCCGAAGGGCGACATCGCCAACCTGCTGCTGGCCTTCCCGGACCTGGCGCCGGCGGATTTCCGGCCGTGGGTCGACCCGGCGGACGCCGCGCGCAAGGGCCTGTCGGTCGACGAGCACGCGGCGCGCACCGCCGAGACCTGGCGCAAGGGACTGGCCGAGTGGGGCGAGGACGGCGACCGTATCCGGCGGTTCCGCGACGCAGCGGACGTGGCGATCTACACGCCGGGCAGCGAGTCCGGCCTGCCGCTGTCGGTGCTGAAGTCGCTGTCCCCGCCATCGGGCGCGGCTGCCGACGGCACGGCCATGAAGGAGCGCGTCGCCGGCGTCGTCTCCGGCCTGCTCGGCCTCGTCGGGATCGCCGCCGACCCGCTCAAGAGCCGCGAACACATCCTGCTGTCGTCGATCGTCGATTCCGCCTGGCAGGCCGGCCAGTCCCTCGACCTCGCCGGACTGATCGCGGCGATCCAGAAGCCGCCGTTCGAGAAGGTCGGCGTGTTCGACATCGAGACCTTCTACCCGGCCCGGGACCGCCTCGAGCTGGCCATGGCCGTCAACAAACTGCTGGCCTCGCCGGGCTTCGACACCTGGCTGGCCGGCGAGCCGCTCGACATCCAGCGCCTGCTCTACACGCCGGAGGGCAAGCCGCGGATCTCGGTGATCTCGATCGCGCACCTCTCGGACGCCGAGCGGATGTTCGTGGTGACGCTGCTGCTCAACGAGCTGGTTTCCTGGATGCGGGTCCAGTCCGGCACCTCGTCGTTGCGCGCCATGTTCTACATGGACGAGATCTTCGGCTACTTCCCGCCGACCGCCATGCCGCCGTCCAAGATACCGATGCTGACGCTGCTCAAACAGGCGCGGGCCTTCGGCGTCGGGGTGCTGCTGGCCACGCAGAATCCCGTCGACCTCGACTACAAGGGCCTGTCGAACGCCGGCACCTGGTTCATCGGGCGGCTGCAGACGCAGCGCGACCAGGAGCGCGTGATCGACGGACTGCAGAGCGCGCTGGCGGGATCCGGCTTCGATCGCGCGACGCTCGAGAGGCTGATGGCGGGCATCAGCCAGCGCGTCTTCCTGATGCGCAACGTCAACGACGACGAGCCGGTGCTGTTCAAGACCCGCTGGGCCATGTCCTACCTGCGCGGCCCGCTGACCCAGCCGGAAATCTCGCGCCTGATGCAGGAGCGCAAGGCCCGTGCGCCGGCACCCGCGACGCAGACCGCCGAGCCGGCCGCAGCGGCCCCCGCGGCACTGGCGGCGCCAGGCCGCCCGCTGGTACCGGCCGGCGTGACCGAGGTCTTCCTGGCCGCGCGCCCGGGCACGGGCGCGCCCCGCTACCGGCCGCGGCTCGCCGCCAGCGTCCGCCTGCACTACGTGGACTCGAAGTCCGGGCTGGATTCCTGGCGCAACTTTTCGCTGGTCGCGCCGTTTTCCGACGAAGGTGCGCCGGCCTGGGCCGAAGCGCTCGAGACGAGGGACCTCGCCGGCGGCAGCGAGCCGCTGGCGGCCGCCCGCTTCGCCGAGCCGCCGGTGGCGGCGCTGCGGCAGAAGAGCTACGCGGACTGGGAAAAGTCGCTCGCGGCACACCTCTACCAGCACGGCGCGGTGGAGCTGCTGCGTTGCGCCGACCTGAAGCTCGTCTCGGAGCCCGGCGAGGTCGAGGGCGACTTCCGCTCCCGCATCGCGCACGCCCTGCGCGAACGCCGCGACGAGCAGGTCGCGAAGCTCCGCGACAAGTACGCATCGAAGCTCCGTACGCTGCAGGACCAGGTGCGGCGCGCGGAGGACAAGGTGGAGCGCGAGCAGGCCCAGTATTCCCAGCGCAAGCTGGACACGGCGGTGTCCATCGGCGCGTCCCTGCTCGGCGCCATTTTCGGCGGCAGGCGGGGCGCCGCCGGCCGGGCCGGTACCGCCGCCAGGTCGGCAGGGCGGGTCTTCGGCGAGAAGGGCGACGTCGATCGCGCGGGCGAGAACCTCGACGTGCTGCGCCAGCGCCTGGCGGAATTCGAGAGGGAGACGGAGTCGGAGGTCGCGGCGCTGTCGGCGGCGCTCGATCCGGGCGCGGTCCGGCTCGAGACCGTCCGGGTGACGCCGCGCAAGTCGGACATCGCCATCGGCCGGCTGGCGCTTGCCTGGGAGCCCTGGCGTGAAGGTTCCGATGGCTTTGAGGAGCCGGCATGGCAGGCATGAGCAGACGAGGTGCTGTGATGAAACGACTTGCCCGGTGCCTGGCACCGCTGATGCTCGGCGCCCTGGCGGTCGCCGGCTGCGATCGACCCAGGCCCGAGCCGCTGTACGGCACGTGGCGCGGCGTGCTGACGGTCAAGGGCGGCGACCTGCCCTTCGGGCTCGAGATCGGCCGTGAGGGCGATGCCGACGTCGCCTGGCTGATCAACGGCCCCGAGCGCGCCAGGGTCACCGACGTCGTCATCCGCGGCGACGTCGTCAGCATGGGCATGCCGGGCTATCCCCACCGGCTCGACGCCCAGCTCGTCGACGGCCAGCTGGAAGGACATGTCACGTTCCTGCGCCCGCAGGGCGAGACCTACTCGACCCGGCTGATCGCCCAGCGCGGCGTCGCCTGGCGCTTCTTCCCGTCGCCGTCGCAGGACAATGCCGACTTCAGCGGCCGCTGGCGGCTGTCGTTCCGCGACCCGGACTCGGGCCGCGAAAGCACCGGCATCGCCGAGATCAGCCAGCAGGGCCACGTGGTCACCGGCACGGTGCTGCGCGAGTCCGGGGACGATCGCTACATTGCCGGCGAGGCCCGCGGCGACACGATGTTCCTGTCGCGCTTCGACGGTGGCAGCGCCTTTCTCTACGTCGCGCGCCTGACGCCCGAGGGAATGCTCGAGGGAGATTTCCGCACGGGCACGGGCGGCTTCCGTCAGCTGGGCGGCCGGCGCGACGCCGGGGCGCGGCTCGCCGACGTGACGACGCTGACGGCCGTCAAGGCGGACGCCGGGCGCCTCACGTTCACCTTCCCGGACGTCGACGGCAAGCCCGTCTCGCTCGACGATCCGCGCTTTCGCGACAAGATAGTGATCGTCACGATCGGCGGCACCTGGTGTCCGAACTGTCATGACGAGGCGGCGTTCCTGCGCGACTTCCTCCCGGCCAGGCGCGGGCGCGGGCTCGAGGTGGTGCAGCTCATGTTCGAGTACACCAGCGACTTCGCCTCGGCCTCGGCGTCGGTCCGGACTTTCATCGACGAGTTCCGGATCGACTATCCGGTGCTCATCGCCGGCAGCTACGCTCCGGGCGCCGTGCAGCAGGCCCTGCCGCAGCTCGAGACGTTCTTCGCCTATCCCACCATGCTGGTGCTCGACCGCGACGGGCAGGTCCGCTACACGCACACCGGGTTCAGCGGGCCGGCGACCGGCAAGCACTACGATGAATTCGTCAGTGAGTTCGGCGGCCTGATCGACGGCTTGCTGAACGAGCCAGCGGGGTCATGAGCGCCACGCACCAGGATGGGCGTCAGTCGCCACGTCGGCTCCTCTGGCGTAGCGGGGTGGTGCCTGGCACCTCTCGTGCCTGACACCGGGCACCCAATGCGCTTCGACTATCGCATCGTCAACGTCTTCACCCAGGCCGCCGGCCGGTTGACCGGAAACCCGTTGTGCGTGTTCGAGGACGCCCGCGGCCTCGACGAAGCGCAGATGCAGGCGCTGGCACTGCAGTTCAACCTGTCCGAGACGACGTTCATCCTGCCCTCGGACGGTGCGGACGCGCGGCTGCGGATCTTTACCCCGGGTTACGAGATGCCGTTCGCCGGGCACCCGACGCTGGGCTCGGCCCACGTGCTGCGCTCGTGCCGCGGCCTGGGCGACGCCATCACCCTTGAAATGCGCGCGGGGATCATACCGGTCCGGGCCGACGGCGATCACTGGGAGCTGCGGGCGAATCCGGCGACGACCCGTCCGCCGCGGGCCACCGCCGCCGGGCTGGCCGCCGCCCTCGGGCTCGTCATCAGCGACATGGCCGGCCCGGCCCTGTGGGTGAACACGGGCAGCGAGCAGCTGATCGTGCCGCTTGCGAGCGCCGGCGCGGTGAGCCGTGCCCGGGTTTCCCACGAGTCGCTGTTGCAGGCCACGGCCGATGGCCCGCGGGCGCAGGCTTACGTGTTCGCGTCGACCGGTCCGGAGACGCTGGTCTCGCGTTTCTTCTTCAGCAAGTCCGGGTCGACCCTCGAGGATCCCGCCACGGGAAGCGCCACGGCCAACCTGGGCGGCTGGTACCTCGCCCAGCAGGCCGCAGTGCCGCTGCAGCGATCGATTTCCCAGGGCGCGCAGGCCGGCAGGCCGTCGACCCTGCAGCTGCGCATCGACGGCGAACGCCGGGTCTTTGTCGCGGGCGAGGTCGTCGAACTGGGTCGGGGCTACGTCGAGCCCTGAAGCCTCCGCCGCGCGCGACTGCCGCCAGCCGCAGCAAGCGATATCATAGGCAGCGACACGGCCGGACGGCCGTCTCCATTCGCCGCAACCGGAAACCAGAACATGCCTTCCTTCGACGTCGTCTCCGAGATCGATCACCACGAACTGACCAATGCGGTCGACCAGGCGAATCGCGAGGTGTCGCAGCGATTCGACTTCAAGGACACCGGAGCGAAGTACGAGCTCAAGGACTTCACCGTCACGCTGCACGCGCAGGTGGACTTCCAGCTCAAGCAGATGCTCGACATCCTGACGCTCAAGGTCGCCAAGCGCGGCATCGACTCCGCCTGCATCGAGGCCAAGGACCCGGAGATCACCCTCAATGCCGCCCGGCAGCTGGTCAGCTTCCGCCACGGCATCGACCAGGACGCGGGCAAGAAGGTCCAGCGGCTGCTGAAGGACTCGAAGCTGAAGGTCCAGGCCGCGATCCAGGGGGACCAGGTCAGGGTGACGGGCAAGCAGCGCGACGACCTGCAGGAGGCCATGGCGCTGATCAAGAAGGGCGAACTCGCCCTGCCCCTGCAATTCAAGAACTTCCGCGACTGATCGGTGCCAGGCACCGAAGGCGGTGCCAGGCACGTCTCCCCGGCAAGGTTTCGCATCCGCGCCACGGGGCGTATGGTTGGGCACGGGGGGCATGAAGAGCAGTCGGGCCGGCTTCCGGCAGGCCCTGTGCAGTGTCGTCCCCCGGATCCATGGACAATAGAGGGGAAGACATGATGACCAGCCTGAAGATTCCCGGCCTCGCCACCCTTGCTGCAGCCGCATTGGTGTTGACGGTGCCAGCCGCCAGTTCCCAGGCCGCCGACCTCAGCGGCCATTTCGCGGGAACGCAGAAGGAGACCGGCTCCATGCCGCTCTCGGGCGACCGGGTCGCGAAGCGGATGCGGTTCAAGGTCTCGATCATCACCGACGACAAGGCGAACCCTTTCAACCTGGCAAGCCAGGACTGCATGGCGACCTACGTATTCTCGAAGGACGGCGCCCCGTTGGGCGGCCATGGCTACTGCGACGGCATCAGCGCCAGCGGCGACATCTGGTGGATCCACGTCGAGCTGGGCGCGGACGGCCTCGTGCGCTGGACCCACCTGGGGGGAACCGGCCAGCTCGATGGAATCAGCGCGAGCGGCCAGACGACAACCCTGGCCGCGTTCAACGACGGCAAGGTCATTGGCCGCTTCGAGGGCAGCTACACCAGGAAGTGACCCACGGCGGGGCCAGGCACGTGCCAGGCACGTGCCTGGCACCTCTTACGCCGCTCCCATTGTGGTTTGTACCTAAATGCGATTAATTCTCATTTACATTGGTACTCGATTCTCATAAATTCTCCATCACCGGTCCGATGACCGGCCCGGGCCCCCGCCCGCGAGGAAGATCGGAGAACGTCCATGCCCGCCCGCGCCAGCCATGCCCTGCAGACTGCCG
The DNA here is from genome assembly GCA_035458405.1 of Steroidobacteraceae bacterium. Lineage (GTDB taxonomy): Bacteria > Pseudomonadota > Gammaproteobacteria > Steroidobacterales > Steroidobacteraceae > SG8-30. Next base: position 11,791 of record DATHZW010000359.1, read on the forward strand.
TCGCCGCCCTGCTCGCTATTGCCGCCGTGGCCGCCACGGCCGATGAGGCCGCCACCGAGCCGCACGCCGGGACTACCCTCCTCGACCACATCGTCGTGACGGCCTCCCGGAAGGATGCCCTCGAGGTCGCGGGCTCGGTCCACTACCTCGACGCCAGCGCGCTGGCGCAGCAGTCCTATGCCGACATCAACCGCGTCCTGCGCCAGGTGCCCGGCCTCAACATCGTCGAGGAGGAAGGATTCGGCATCCGGCCCAGCATCGGCATCCGCGGCTCGGGCACCGACCGCAACGCCAAGATCGCGGTGATGGAGGACGGCGTGCCGATTGCCCCGGCGCCCTATGCCGCGCCGTCGGCCTATTACTTCCCGCGCACGCCGCGGATGACCGCGATCGAGGTC
>DATHZW010000360.1:0-2127 GCA_035458405.1 Steroidobacteraceae bacterium
GGTGGTCCTGCGGGCACGCGACGCTATGGCTACGAACGGACCCGCGTCGACGGTTACGGCGAAGCCAGGCTCTTCGACTGGTTGTCGGTCGGCGCCGGCGCGGAAAGCGACAAGCTCGACCGCCGCAACCAGGCGACGGACCAGACCAAGGAGGAACGCAGCTACGCCGAGGTCCGGATTCGCCCGTGGGGCTCCCTCGAGCTGAATGGCCGCTACGGCAACGCCAACATCAAGGCCGGCGACTATTCGGTGATCTCCGGGCCGCTGCCCGAGAATCCGCTGCTGCGGAAGTTCAACCAGACCGCTCGCGACAGCGATTTCGCCGAACTGCGCCTGGGCTGGTCGCCGTGGAAGCTGGCGATCGCGATGGAGGGCAGCTACGCCTTCGACGCCTACCGGCAGTCGCCGCTGGGCCTGCTGTCGGGACGCGACTATCGCTACGCGGGGACGGTGTCGATGCCGGTCGGGGAGAAGGCCTCGGTGTACGTCTCCGGCAGCTACCAGAACATCGCGACCGAGCAGGCCGGCGAGGAGGTCTTCCCGGCCTCGTCGCGCCCGTGGCAGGTCAACCACGAGGACGAGTTCACCACGGCCGGCGGCGGGGTGGTCTGGAAGAAGGTGGCCGGCAAGGTCGACATGGCCATCGATTACACCTATGCGAAGTCGCAGGGCGCGATCGACACCGCGACCAGCTATCCGCCGGCGGCGGCGGGCCCCTTCCCGCAGCTGCAGACCGAGCTGAACTCCGTGCGGCTGAGCGCGAGCTACGACGTCAACGAACGCCTGCGGGTCGGCGCCGCCTGGACCTGGGAGGACTACGAGTCCAGCGACTGGCAGGTCGCGGGCGTGGAGCCGGCGACCCTGTCGAACCTGCTGAGCATGAGCCCGGACCCGTACAGGTATTCGGTCAACGTCATCGGCGTGTCGTTCAGCTACCGCTTCGGCTCGTCGGTCAACGACGAGTGAGGAGAACGGGGGCCGGACCCCGGTAGCCGGCCCCGGAACGGGCGGGTTTCAGCCGGGCGCGGCGGTCCGGCGGGCTTCCCGGACCCGGATGGACTCTTCCTGGTCGATGGACTCCAGCTGGGCCTCGACGAAACGGATGTCGGCGTCGATTTCCGGCAGGATCACGTTCTCGAGCGCGCGGGCGCGCCTTTCGGTGCGGACGTAGTCCCGGGCCATGATCCTGAGCGACACGGCGAGGCCGGCGAGGGTCGCGGCCCGGGCGGCCAGCGCCTGGAAGCTTTCGATGCAGGCGGCCACCTCCGGCGAAGTCTCGGCCGGAGGAAACTCGGCTTGCGCCTCGGCCAGCTCCAGCTCCGCCTCCAGCAGCGGCAGGCCGAGCAGCCGGTGCTGGCGCAGGGACACGGCCGCAAACGCGCCGGACCGCGCCGGATGCACGGTCAGGTTGTCGAAGCCATGGCGGCGGGTCGCCGCTGCCAGCGCCCGCCGGGCCCGGGCAAGTCCCGCCAGCCAGCCGGCGCGCAGCTCGCGGTAGCGCCGCAGGCCGGCGAGGATCTCGGCCGCCAGCAGCATCCGCTTCTCGTCGAGCAGCGCGTGCCCCTCGCGCACCATGCGGCGCTCGTCGCTCAGTTCGAGAAAGCTGATGCGCGTCGCGGTCGGGGTGCGGTCAGCCATCCGTCGCCCCGAGGCAGCGCTCGATCTGCCTCCTGGACAGCCGCGTCAACTCGGCTGCGGGCAGTGAGCCCAGCAGCTTCCAGCCGATGCGCATGCTCTCCTCGAGCGTCCTGCCCGACTGCTGTGCGACCAGTTCGTTCTCGAACAGGTCCCCGAACTGCAGGAAGCGCCGGTCCACCTCCGTCAGGCCCTCGGCGCCCATGACGCTGGCGAGTACGCGCACGCGCGTCGCGCGGGCATAGGCGGCGAACAGCTGGCTGGCCAGCGCCGGGTGGTCCTCGTGCGTGTAGCCCTTGCCCGTGCCCGACGACATCAGTCGCGACAGGCTCGGCAACGCGCGCACTGGCGGGTAGATGCCGTGCCGGTCGAGCTCGCGGTCCAGCACGATCTGGCCCTCGGTGATGTAGCCGGTCAAATCGGGAATCGGGTGGCCGATGTCATCGCCGGGCATCGTGAGGATCGGCAGCTGCGTGAGCGTGCCGGCATGCC
>DATHZW010000361.1:0-6035 GCA_035458405.1 Steroidobacteraceae bacterium
CCATGGCGCAGGTCATCGAGGGCGCCGAGAAGTGGCACCTGACCCACCGCCGCCAGCGCAGCCATGTCGAAGGCCAGTTCAAGCACACCGACGAGGCGATCGCGGCCGCGGTCATGTACACGGCCAACCATCTCGACGTGCAGGCCATCGTGGCGCTGACCGAGTCCGGCTCAACGCCGCTGTGGATGTCGCGCATCCGCTCCGACATACCGATCTACGCGTTTACGCGCCAGGAAAGGACGCGGCGGCGCGTGACGCTGTATCGCGGCGTCTACCCGATCGACTTCGACGTCACCCACACCCAGCCGGAGATCCTGTATCCGGAAATCTTCAGGGTGCTGACCAGCCTGGGCCTGGCGGCCGCGGGCGACCTGATCATCACCACCCAGGGCGAGCTCTCGGGCGTCACCGGTGGCACGAACTCCATGAAGATCCTGAAGGTCACGACACCGGCCTGACCGATGCGCCGTCCCACGCGGATCCTGCTGCGTGCCCTGTCCTGGCTGCTGTTGTTTGCAGCGCTGGCGCTGCTGGCGGCGTGGCTGGCATTGCGTGCGAGCCTGCCCGACGTCGAGGGCGAGCGCCGCGTGGCCGGCCTGCAGGGCCGCGTGCAGGTCGAGCGCGACGCGGCAGGCGTGCCGGTCATCCGCGGCACAAGCCGCCTGGACGTCGCCCGGGCGACGGGGTTCGTCCACGCCCAGGAGCGATTCTTCCAGATGGACCTGATGCGCCACGCGGCGGCCGGCGAGCTGTCCGCCTTGCTGGGCCCGGCGTTGCTGGAGACGGACCGGCGCCTGCGGGTCCACCGGTTCCGGTCCCGCGCCGCCCACGCGCTGGATTCGATAGACCCGTCGGAGGCGCAATGGCTGCGCGCCTACGCCGAGGGCGTCAATGCGGGGCTGGACGCGCTGGCGACGCGGCCGTTCGAGTACCTGCTGCTGCGCATCCGGCCGCAAGCCTGGCGTCCCGAGGACAGCCTGCTGGTCGCCTACTCGCTGTGGCTCGACCTGCAGGGCAGCTACCCGCACCAGGAACTGCAGCAGGACCTGCTGCATGCGTCGCTGCCGGAATCGGTGTACCGGCTGGTCGTGCTCAGCCCGTCGAGCTGGGACGCGGCACTGGATGGCAGTGAGCTGGCGCCGGAGCCGCTGCCGGGCCCGGCGGACTACGACCTGCGGCGGCTGGACGCGGCGCTGTTCCGGGCTGGCGCGGCGGTCGAGACCCGGACACCGGGACCGGGCCTCGTCCCCGACAGTCCTGACGGCATGGTCGGCAGCAACAACTGGGCGCTGTCGGGGCAGCGCACCCGCAGCGGTCGTGCGCTGGTCGCGAACGACATGCACCTCGGCCTGCGCGTGCCGAATACCTGGTACCGGGTGCGGCTGGTGGCGACCGACGCCGGCCTGGACGTGACCGGCGTCACGTTGCCGGGGGTGCCGGTGGTCGTTGCCGGGAGCAACGGACACGTGGCCTGGGGATTTACCAACAGCTACGGGGATTTCCAGGACCTGGTCATCGTCGAACCCGTCGCAGGACAGCCGGGGGCCTACATGACGCCCGACGGGCCGCGCCGACTCGAGCGGCACGAGGAGACGATCGAAGTTGCCGGCGGCCAGCCGGAAACGCTCATCGTCGAGGACACGATCTGGGGTCCGCTGATCGGTGAGGACGCGCGGGGCCGGCGGCTTGCGCTGGCCTGGACGGCCCACCGCCCCGGTGCGGTGAACCTGCGCCTGGCGGCCATGGACTCGGCCCGAGACCTGGACGAGGCGGTGGACATTGCGGCGACCGCCGGCCTGCCGGCACAGAACGCCCTGATCGGCGATGCGACCGGGAGGGTGGCCTGGGTCATCGCGGGGCGGATTCCGGTTCGTCACGGCTATTCCCCCGCGTTGCCGGCGTCCTGGGCGACGCCCGGCGTCGGCTGGGACGGCTGGGTGGCCGTCGACCGGCAACCCCGGATCAAGGATCCGCCGGGAGGCGCCGCCTGGAGCGCGAACGCGAGGGTGGTCGGGGGCGAGATGCTGGAGATGATCGGTGACGGCGGCTACGCCCACGGCGCACGGAGCCACGAGATCCGCGACGGCCTCTCGGGCCTCGAGCAGGCCGTGCCGGCCGACTTCCTGCAGATTCATCTCGACGACCGCGCCCGCTACGTCGAGCAGTGGCGGCCCTTGTTCGAAGCGGTCCTGGTGGCGGGCGGGCCGGCCCGTGCGGAGGCCCTGGGGCTGGTGGGCCGGTGGTCGGGCCACGCGGCGGCGGACGACGCAGGTTACCGGTTGCTGCGCGAGTTCGAGCGCGAGGTCACGCAACGAGCGTTCATGATGCTGACCGTCGAACCCCGGCGTCGCTGGCCCGATTTCGCCTGGCGGCCGCCCTCCCGGTTTACGGACGTCGCCTTTCGACTGGCCAGCGAGCGGCCGGCGCATCTGCTCGATCCCGGCTACGAGGACTGGGACGCCTGGCTGGCGGCCGCCGCCGACGCCGCCATCGAGACGTCGGGCAAGGACTGCGAGGCGCTCCCGCAATGCACCTGGGGTCGGGCCAACACCACGCGGATCCGTCACCCGCTCAGCGCCGCCGTGCCGCTGCTGTCGGTTCTGCTCGACATGCCGGCCACCGCCATGCCCGGCGACTGGTCGACGCCGCGCGTGCAATCGCCGGTGTTCGGCGCATCGGAGCGGTTCGCGGTCGAGCCGGGGCGCGAGCAGGACGGTTACTTCCACATGCCGGGCGGGCAGAGCGGTCACCCGCTGTCGCCGTTCTACCGCGCGGGTCACGACGCCTGGGTCAGGGGCGAACCGACCCCGTTCCTGCCCGGCCCGGCCGAGTACGTCCTGACACTGACGCCGTAGTATCGGTGCCTGACACCTCTCGGCTGCGCTATACACCGCCCAGGACTACAGGACGTGGCGGGCGCGCTCGCTGCGGGCGGGGCCTTCCCCCTTTCGCTCCGAAAGCCGCAAGTCGCTACAGGGGGAACCCCGCCCTTGCCGCGCGCCGACGCATCGGCGCGGGCGTGGAGGGGCGGTCCCCGTAGCGAGCGAGTTTCTGCCTTTCCGAGCGAGCGAGGGCGAACCGCCCCGACAGGCGCCTGCGCCGTGACGGTTGGCGCAACGTCGCGCGGCCCGGAGGTGCCAGGCACCGCTGCCGCGGAGCCAGGCACCCCGCAGGCACCGGTCGGCGTCAGCTCAGCGCGCGCATGGCCTGGTCGAGGCCCTTGATCGTCAGCGCGTACATGCGCTCATCGACCAGTTCGCGGGTGACCTTGATCGACGGGGTCCAGTCCCAGCGCTCCTCCGGTTCCGGGTTCAGCCAGGCATGGCGCGGGTAGGAAGCCAGCAGCCTGCGCAACCAGGCCGAGCCCGGCTCCTCGTTCCAGTGCTCGATGCTGCCGCCCGGCTGCAGGATCTCGTAGGGGCTCATGGTCGCGTCGCCGACGAAGATCAGCTTGTAGTCGGCGCCGTAGGTCCGCATCACTTCGAGGGTGGGAATGCGTTCGGCGTGCCGCCGCCGGTTGTCCTTCCACACCGACTCGTACACGAAATTGTGGAAGTAGAAGTACTCGAGGTGCTTGAACTCGCTGCGGGCCGCCGAGAAAAGCTCCTCGCAGACGCGGACGTGGTCGTCCATGGAGCCGCCCACGTCCAGGAACAGCAGCACCTTCACCGCGTTGTGTCGTTCCGGAACCATGCGGATGTCGAGGATGCCGGCGTTGCGCGCGGTGGAGTCGATGGTGCCGTCGATGTCGAACTGGTCTGCCGCTCCCTGGCGGGCGAACTTCCTCAGCCGCCTGAGCGCGACCTTGATGTTGCGCGTGCCGAGTTCAACCGAGTCGTCGAGGTTGGCGAAGTCACGCCGGTCCCAGACCTTCACGGCGCGCCGGTTCCGCGATTCGTGCTGGCCGATCCGCACGCCCTCCGGGTTGTAGCCGTAGGCGCCGAAGGGCGACGTCCCGCCGGTCCCGATCCACTTGCTGCCGCCCTGGTGACGCTCCTTCTGCTCCTCGAGCCGGGCCTTGAGGGTCTCCATGAGCTTGTCCCAGCCGCCGAGGGACTCGATGCGCGCCTTTTCCTCGTCCGACAGGAAGAGGTCCTTGCTGCGCCGCAGCCACTCGGCCGGCAGCTCGGCGACGAGCGTCTCGAAGGCCGACTCGAGGCCCTTGAAGTGCGCGGCGAACACGATGTCGAAGCGGTCGTAGTAGCGCTCGTCCTTGACCAGGACCGCCCGCGCCAGCCAGTAGAACTCCTCGGCCGACAAGCCGACGATGCGCGCCTCGAGCGCCTCGAGCAGCGCCAGGAACTCGGTGACGGAAACCGGCACGCCGCCCTCGCGCAGCATGTAGAAGAAGCGGATCAGCATGCGGCGGCTCGCGGCCCGCTCAGGACGGGCGGTTGGCGCGACGGTGCAGGAAGACCAGCTGCTCGAAGAGGTGGACGTCCTGCTCGTTCTTGAGCAAGGCGCCGTACAGCGGGGGAATCGAGCCCTTCTGGTCGTCCGTCCTGAGCGCCTCCGGCGGGATGTCCTCGGCCACCAGCAGCTTGATCCAGTCGAGCAGCTCGGAGGTGGATGGCTTCTTCTTCAGGCCCGGCACGTCGCGGATGCGATAGAAGGCCTCGAGCGCCTCCTTCAGCAGGGATTTCTTCAGGTCCGGGTAGTGGACGTCGATGATGCGGGTCATCGTGTCGCGGTCCGGGAAGCGGATGTAGTGGAAGAAACAGCGGCGCAGGAAGGCGTCCGGCAGTTCCTTCTCGTTGTTGCTGGTGATCACCACGATCGGACGATGCCTGGCGCGGACGAGCTCCCGCGTCTCGTAGACGTAGAACTCCATCCGGTCGAGCTCGCGCAGCAGGTCGTTCGGAAACTCGATGTCGGCCTTGTCGATCTCGTCGATCAGCAGCACGGACTGCTCGTCGCTGTCGAAGGCGCGCCACAGCATGCCCTTGACGATGTAGTTGGAGATGTCCTGCACGCGCGAGTCGCCGAGCTGCGAATCCCGCAGCCGCGACACGGCGTCGTACTCGTAGAGCCCCTGTTGCGCCTTGGTCGTGGACTTGATGTGCCACTCATGGAGCGGCCGGCCCAGGGACCGCGAGACCTCCTGCGCCAGCTGGGTCTTGCCGGTGCCCGGTTCGCCCTTGATCAGCAGCGGCCTGCCGAGCGTCACGGCGGCGTTCACGGCCAGCTTCAGCTCGTCGGTGGCGACGTAGCTATCGGTGCCTTCGAAGCGCGGGCGGGTCATCGGGGAAACTCCTGTTGTGACGCCGGCCTGTCGTGGCCGTCGCCGGGCGTGTCAACGGCAATGCCGTGCGGGCCGGCCGCGGCCGCAGGGGAGTCCCTGGCCGGTGCCGTCCTGTCCTCAGCCCTTGTCGCCCGCCGGCTGCGCGGCGGCCAGCTTCTTCAGGTCTTCGAGCACCATCGCCGAGTGGTTGCTCGGGTCCACCTTCATGTAGTGCTTGGCGATGCGGCCCTGGGGGTTGATGATGAAGGTGTCGCGCCGGGCGAGTTCCATCATGCCGAGGAACTTGGTCAGCACGCCATAGCGCGTCGTGACCTGCTTGTCGGCGTCGGCCAGGATGACGAACGGCAGGCCGTGCTCCTCGGCGAAGGACTTGTGCGAGGCGACGTCGTCGACGCTGATCCCGAGGATCACTGCGCCGAGGTCGCGGAACGCGAAGATGTTGTCCCGCAGGTCGCAGGCCTGGGTGGTGCAGCCGGGCGTGTTGTCCTTGGGATAGAAGTAGATCACCACCCACTTGCCGCGGTAGTCCGCCAGTGAATGCCACTTGCCGTGCTGGTCCTGCAGGCGGAACGCCGGCGCCGCGTCGCCGACGCCGGGACTCTCCTGGGCGGCCGCGCCGGCGCTCAGGGCGATGGTGGCTATCAGGGCGATTCCGATCTGGCGCGCGGCTGCAATCATGGGTCGGGTCTCCGATGTTTGAACTGGGTGCCGGGTCGGGCAGCGGAACGTGGCTAGAATACCAGCGTTGCCCGGACTACTACTGACTTCGATTGGCCGCGAGGGTTCCCCGGAA
>DATHZW010000362.1:0-3141 GCA_035458405.1 Steroidobacteraceae bacterium
CGCTATTGCAGCAGCGCTCGACGCCATCACGCCCCGCGAATGCGCCAACTACTTCACAAACTCCGGATATGAGCCAGATTGATGCAGAAATGCTCTAGGTTAATAAAGTAGTTTTTATCTACAGAATTTTTTTCATACAAGACGCATGTTGTCGCCGCTACAGCAGTTAATAGTATAATATTGTATATCTATATTTTGTCTTAAACAAAAAAAGATGTGCCGTTTTTATATACATGTTTGTAAATTTGGTTTTATTGCAGACACAACAATTGTGATAAAACTTCGACTGGGTCGCCTTTTGTGCAGGTTTCTCGGACGCCGTGTCTCCGTGTTTGAGCGTGGCGCGGTGCTTGCCGGCGTCCGAGAAGCGCCAAGGCACGAGATCGCGGGGGCGGCACGCTTGTGGTTCAGGCAGTTCTATGGGGAATTGGCGGCGCCGGGAGGTTCGCCTGGGACAGCAAAGCGGCGGGAACCGAGGCGCATGACGATGTTGCGCGCCGGTCGCGATGGCGCATCCAGGGGTGGCGCGCGTCGGACCGGCTGTTGCAGCATCGGGATGATGCTGCAGTTCCGTCACCGGCGCATAGCTGATCGTGGCCGCGGCGGCCTTTCGGATCGATCATGGTGTTCGGGCGGCGTTGCGGCTGGGTCATGAGCTGTCGATGGCCTCCGGGACGGGTCGGTGTTGCGGCGTGCCGCCTGGCCCGAACGCCTCGACGATGACCAGGCGCCCACCACAACAGGGACACGGGAGCGCGAGCACGCGCGGCCCGTCCGCGGTGTCCGCGCCCCCGGTGCCGGGTGCGGGCGCGGGGGTGCGTGCAGCCAGCAGTTCGCGGATGCGGGCGATATTGGCGGCGCGACCACCATTGCCCAGGAAGCCGTAATGCCGAATGCGGTGCTGGCCCCTGGGCAGCACGTGCATCAGGAAGCGCCGGATGAACTCGTGCGCCTCCAGCGTCATGGTCTTGTAGCGGCCGGGCCCGTCGATCCGGTAGTCCTTGACCCGGAAGGTGACGCTGTCGGCGTCGGCCCTGATCAGGCGGCTGTTGGCGATGGCGACGCGGTGGGTGTAGCGCGCCAGATAGGCGAGCACCGCTTTGGGTCCGGCGAAGGGTTCCTTGGCGTAGACGACCCAGTCGATCCTGCGCAGCGGCGCGAGGAAGGCGCCGAAGGCGGCTCTGTCGGCGAGGGGCTTGTGATCGCCGAAGAAGGCCAGGCGGCCATTGTCATGGAGTTTGGCGAGCCCGTCGAGAAACCGGCGCCGGAACAGACGTGACAGGACCCGCACGGAGAGGAAGAAGTTCGCCCGGCATGGGATCCATTCCGAACCGTCCGCCGACAGCCCGCCGCCCGGCACGATCATGTGGACATGCGGGTGATGGGTCATGGCCGAGCCCCATGTATGGAGCACCGAGGTGATGCCGATGCGGGCGCCGAGATGTCTGCGATCGGCGGCGATTGTCAGCGTGGTCTCTGCACTCGCCCGCAGCAACAGATTGTAGATCTCCCGTTTGTTTTGATAGGCGATGTCGGCGATCGGCGCCGGCAGGGTGAAGACGACGTGGAAATAACCGACGGGCAGCAGCTCGGCCTCGCGCGCCGCCAGCCAGGCCTTGGCCGCGCCAGCCTGACACTTCGGGCAATGCCGGTTGCGGCAGGAGTTGTAGGCGATGTGCTCGTGCGCGCAGTCCTCGCAGCGCGCCACGTGGCCGCCGAGCGCCGCGGTGCGGCAGCGCTCAACGGCATTCATCACCTTGAGCTGCGCGAGACTGACGTGCCCGGCATTGGCGCGGCGCCATGCAGGCCCGTGGTCACGGAAGATGTCCGCGACCTCCAGCGAGGAATGGGGCAAGGCGGCGGCGCGCTACGCCGTCCTGTCCCCGGACTTCCGGCGCTTGCGCCGCCGTGTTGATCGGTGCGTGCCCAGATCGTCGAGCGGGCTGTCCACCGCCGCGATCATGCCGGTCGCCACGCGCGTATAGAGCGCCGTCGTCTCCAGCTTGTGATGGCCGAGCAGCGCCTGGATCACCCGGATGTCGACGCCGCGCTCCAGCAGGTGGGTGGCGAAGCTGTGGCGCAGGGAGTGCAGCGTCACCGGCTTGGTGATCCCGGCGGCGGCGACCGCCACATGAAAGAGGCGGAGGAACTGGCGGGTCGTCAGCGGCCGGCCCGGCTTGCATCCCGGGAAGAGCCAGCGCTCGGCCATCGGCGCATCGGCATCGTTGCGGGTCGGGCGCTCCCGCCACCACTGCCGCAGCAGGCCAAGGATATCGGCCGGCAGCATCACGTTGCGGTCCTTGCGCCCCTTCGACTGGACGATGCGGATGATGTTCTGGGCGCTGTCGATGTCGCCGACCCGGAGCCGCACCACCTCGCCGGCGCGCATCCCGCAGCCATAGGCCAGCGACAGCATGACCCGCACCTTGATGTTTGCCGACATCGCCAGCAGTCGCCTGATCTCGTCCTGGCTCATCACCTGCGGGATCTTCTGCGGCTCCCTGAGGTGATAGACCTCCGCCGCCAGATCGTGCCGGCGCAGGGTGACCCGCAACAGGAACTTGACCCCGGTCATGATCCGGTTGCGATGGACGATGCTGGCGCCGCTCTCGATCAGGAACAACTGGAACCGGCGGATGTCGTCCGCCGTCGCCGTCTCGGGCGAGCGCTCAAGGAAGGCGGCGAACCGCGCGCAGCTGCTGAGATGATTACGTTGGCTGTGCCGGCCGAGATTGCGTCCCCGCATGTCTTCGATCATCCGCTGACGCAGCGGCGTGGCCGGGGCAATGTTCTGGATGTTCATGGGATGCTCCTGTGCTGGTCGAGGCAAAATTACCTCGACCAACACGACAGCTCTCAAACCCAGCTAACGGCAATCGTCGCCCCGGTCAGCGCGCCTCACAGCAACGCTCGCGACCTATCGCGAAGCGATTTAGTGCTTGGCCTGAAAGAAGACCCTCGAAATTCCGCTCGGACAGGGCGTCCTGGGTCAAATGCACGCGTTACCGGCGGCTCCATTTTTGGTTTCGAATGCGGCGGAAAGCTGACATTGGGGTCCCCGGACCTCATTTTGCGTTGAAGCTAAATAACGAACTTTATATTCTGGCCACAAATGTTCCGGGGAGGACCAAACCATGAAAC
>DATHZW010000363.1:0-2168 GCA_035458405.1 Steroidobacteraceae bacterium
AATTTCCCGACCCGCCCTGCTGAGCGTCATCGGCGCACATCGCGAGCGCATCCCGTTTCGCGACCTGCTGAACGCCGCCTACCAGCACGATGCCGCCGAAAAGACCGCCTTGTTCAAGGTGATCACGGAGATCGCAAACGAGAGTTCGATCGAGGAGTTGCTGGCGCGGGTGGAGGGCCAGGACCCGATCGCGCGCATGCACATCATCTCGATCCTGGCGAAGTTCAACAAGCCGCGCGTGCGGACGGCCCTGCAGGCCACTCTCAGGGATCCCAACAAGATGGTCCGCTCGGCGGCCCTGCAGGCGATCTCGCGCATGTCGGGGGAAATCGACCCCGGGTTGATCGCGCCGCTGCTCAAGGACTCGGAGATGGAGGTGCAGAACCTCGCCGTCGAGATCCTCTGCAAGGCGAAGCACCCGGAAACAGTGCAGCACCTGATCGACGTGCTCAAGGACGAGTCCGAGTACTCGCGCCGCGCGGCGGTCGAGGTCCTGAACGAGGTCGGCGACGAGCGCTCCGTCAAGCACCTGCTGCAGGCGATCAAGGACGACGACTGGTGGGTACGCAGCCGGGCGGCGGACGCCCTCGGCAAGATCGGCGGCCCAAGGGTGATCAACGCCGCGCTCTCCCTGGTCAACGACAAGGACGAGGAGATCCGCCGTACCGCCATCGAGATCCTGAACCAGACGCGGGACGAGCGGGCCGTCAACCACCTCATCGAGGCGACCAGGGACCCGGACTGGTGGGTCAGCGAGCGCGCGGTCGACGCCCTCGGGGCGATGGCGAGCCACAAGGCCGTGCCACGGCTCCTCGAGATGCTCTCGGCCAACCCGAAGTCGGTTGCAACCACCGTCAGGGCGCTCGGCAAGATCGCCGACTTACGGGCCGTGGACCCGGTCCTGGGCACCCTGGCGCGGCCGGAGACGGACATCGTCATCGAGGCCATGATTGCGCTCGTCAAGCTCGCGGACGAGCGGACCTCGGAGGCGATCCGCGCGCGCATCGAGCCCCTGGCGCTGTCGCGCGAGAAGTCCGTTGCCGAGGCAGCCCAGCGGGCCCTGTCAGAGATCGACGCGAAGGTCGGGCCCTCGAGCTCGGCGAGCGGCCCGCGGTTCGGCAGCGGCACGCACGCCGCAGCGTCCGGCACAGGCGCCGGCCCCGGGCACACCGACGCCGGCAGGACCATGCTCATCGACTCGGCCGACGTGGCCGCGCTCATGAAGGCGGCCGAGGCGCAGTCGCGGCTCGACATCTCGGCACTCAAGACGGGCGACCTGATCGAGGGGCGCTACAAGTTCATCGAGAAGATCGGCAAGGGAGCGTTCGGCACGGTCCTGCTGTTCGAGGACACCGTGGTCGAGGAACGGCTGATCCTGAAGTTCCTCAACCCCAGCGTCTCGCAGGACGAGGAGATGATGCAGCGGTTCGTGCACGAATTGCGCTACAGCCGCAAGATTACCCACCCCAACATCATCCGCATCTACGATTTCCTGCAGATCCGCGGACACTACGCGATCTCGATGGAATACTTCGCCTCGCACACGCTCGGTGGCGAGATCAGCGAAGGCAAGCCGATGGCATTGAACAGGGCGATCCGCTTCGGCGTGGACATGGCCAATGGCATGGCGGTGGCGCACAAGGTGGGCATCGTGCATCGCGACCTGAAACCGGCCAACGTGCTGATCAACGACGAGGACGTGTTGAAGATCGTGGATTTCGGCGTCGCCGCCGCCCACAAGGACGGCGATACCCAGCTGACCAAGACCGGCTACGTCATCGGCAGCCCCAAGTACATGGCGCCCGAGCAGATCCTCGGCAAGAAGGTGGACGAGCGGGCCGACGTCTACTCGGTCGGGGTCATACTCTACGAAATGCTGACCGGCTCGCCCCCATACCATCGCGGGGACCACATGTCGGTCATGTACCAGCATGTGCAGGGCCGGGCACGGCCGCCGATCGAGCTGAATCCTGACCTGCCGCAGGAACTCTCGGAGCTGGTGATGAAGGCCATGTCGGTAGACAAGGGCAAGCGGATCCAGACCATGGACGATCTCAGGCTGGCGCTGGAACCCTTCTTGTGATTCACTCCGGCGTCGATGCCACGCATTGACGCCTTTCTCAAGCTCGGCCTGGCCCAGGGCTGTTCCGACGTGCACCTCGCCGTGG
>DATHZW010000364.1:0-3659 GCA_035458405.1 Steroidobacteraceae bacterium
GGTGGCGCGCTCCATGGCGGTCAGTCCCAGACCGGCGTCCTCGAACAGGATCCGCGGCGCCAGGCCGTGCGCCGCGGCGGACTGCTGCGCCAGGGACTCGGCGGCCCGCGCCACCGCGTAGGCCCGGTCGTCCCCCCCGGCAATGCGCAGGACCACCTCACGGCCCGCATCGGAGACGGCGTAGCAGCGGTTGCGGGAGCCGCCGGCCAGCGTTTCGACGGTCACGTTCCCCATGCCGAGGCGGCGCGCCGCAAGCTGGATCAGTTCCGCATCGTCCGGCATGGGATCAGGACACCTTGTCGGCCCGGCGCCACGCGAGCCAGCCCGCCACGGCCAGCAGCGCAAAGGCGACGTAGAGCACCGCGGTGAATGCGAGCGCCTGGGATGCGAACAGCCAGGCGAGCCAGGCATCGACGACGACCCACCAGAGCCAGCTGGCCGCGACCTTGCGCACCATCATCCAGGTCGCGGCGATGCTCGCCCAGGTGCCGAGCGCGTCGGACCAGGGCGCCGCGGAGTCGGAAAAAGCGGCCAGTGCCGGGGCGGTGACCAGCGTCGCCAGTCCGGCGCCGGCGAGGGCCGCGAGGTGCTTGCGCCAGTCCCACTGGCGGACCGTCAAGCCGGCGCCGCCGTCGCTGTCGCGGCCCCATTCCTTCCAGCCGTAAACCGCCATCGCGATGTACACGACCTGCAGCGCGGACTGGAGATACAGCCTCGCGTCGAGGAACACCAGCACGTAGAGCGCCGTACTGATCCCGCCCGCGACCCAGCAGGCCCGTCGCTGACGGATCGCCAGGATGATGTAGACGAATCCCAGCAGCACGGCGGCCGCCTCGAGCGGCCGCGTCGCCTCCGCTTGCCGGACCAGCAGCCCGGGCAGCGCGTTCAGGTCTTCAATCACCGCCGCCGAGGACCTTCATCACGAACACGGCGCGTTGCCCGGCGCCGAAGGTCACCGCCATTTCCTCTTCGAGCGCCCGCATCACGTCGTGCATCTCGCCGCTGACCTGCGTACTCATCGCATTGGTGACGACGCGCAGGCCCTCTCGCGACCTGATGCGCCCGATGAAGTCCTTGATTGACGGCAGGTAGCCGTCCGCCAGCGGATAGAGGCTCATTTCAACAGCGATATGCATGGGCAAGTCTCCCTAGAACCTGAAGCTGGCCGTCACGCCGGCCTGGCGCGGGTCGCCGAGCCTGACGTAGAGCTTTTCGGGAAAGTCCGGCGGCTCGTTGCCGAAATAGAAGCCGCGCACCGGATAGCGCTGGTCGAGGGCGTTGCGCAGCCAGGCGTGGGCCGACCAGCTGGCCGCCTCGTATCCAAAGCGCAGGTTGACCAGCGAGTACGCCCGCGAACGCTGGTCGTGGCTGGTGTCGAAATAGAAGGCATCCTGCCCGGCGACGTCTACCCGGCCCATCCAGCCCGCAGGGTGCCGCCAGGTCGCGGCCAGCGAGTATTTCCATGCCGGGGCATGCGCCCAGGCGCGCCCATCCAGGTCGCGGTCCCCATAGCTGTAGCCGAGGAATTCCGTGCTCGCCAGCGACAGCGATGCCGACAGTGCCCAGCGTTCCGTCGCCTGCCACTGCCCGGACGCCTCGAGGCCCAGGCCGCGGCCGCGCGCGGCATTGTCCGTGTAATAGACGAAGGTCAGCGGATCCTGGGGGTCGAGCTGGAACGACGTGGCGACCTGCTGCCTGTCCCGTCGCATGTAATACAGGCTGACGTCCGCCGCGAGGCGGCGCTCGTCCCAGCGTCCCTTCAGGCCCGCCTCGACGCTCAACAGGTATTCCGGGTCGTATTGCGCCCGCTCCGCGGGAATCGATGCGCCGATGTTGAAGCCGCCCGCCTTGAAGCCCCGGGAAACGCTCAGCCAGGCATGGGATGTCGCGCCCAGCCGACGGCTCAGGGAGAGCTGGCCGCCCCACATCCGGTCGCGCGGGGCGAAGTCGAGGCCGTCGCTGTCGGCGTAATCGGCGTCGCGCTGTTCCAGGCGGAGCCCGCCGGAGAGCGTCGTCGCCTCCGAAAGCAGCCAGTCTCCCTGTCCGTACAAGGCGACGCTGGAGGCCGTGTAGCGGCTGGCGAGGCTGCGCTCGAAGTAGTCACCGAGGTACAGCCCGTCGTCGTGCTGGGTGTTGTCCTCGCCGAGGCGCAGCAGGTAGGCGCCCGCGATCCACGACGACCCGCGCCCATCGAGCATGCTGAAGCGCAGGTCCTGGCTGAAGCTGCGCCGGTCGCGCAGCGTCTCGGAGAAAAAGTCGTAGGGCCCGGCGCTGCCCCAGTCCACCTCGTTGCCCCAGTCGCCGTCGTAGCTGGCGACGACCGAGGAGTCGGCGGCGGTCGTGATGCTGCGCACCTCCAGCCTGGCCGACGGCGCATAGCGAAGGTCCGCCGAAGCCCCGGTGGATTCCTGCGAGTCGCGCCCCGGACGATCAGAGCGCGTGACGTAGGAGTTGTCGATCGAGAACGCGTCGTAGCCGTTCGCCAGGTCGGCATGCATCAGCGTCAGGTCGAGGCGCCAGGCCTCGGCGAGCTCGAGCCGGATCCGCCCGCGTGCGGTCAGTTCATCCCGGTCGTTGGTGTCTGATCGGCCGAGATAGGCGTTGCGCCGGAAGCCGTCGCTGACGCTGCGCTGCACCGCGAGCCGCCAGGCCGATCCCTCGCCGAGCGGCAAGGCACCGCCCGCAACCACCCCGGCACCGGCCAGCGCGTCCTCGCCGAGGGTCGCCTCGAAGGACAGCTCGGGCTCGATCACCGGCTCCCGGGTCTTGACCTTGATCAGCCCCGCCAGTGCGTTGGCGCCATAGCGCGTCCCCTGCGGGCCGCGCAGCACCTCGACCTGGTCGACGTCGAACAGCGTCGCCACCATGCCGATGCCGCTGAAGTCGATCTCGTCGACCAGGAAGCCCACGGACGGGTTCGGCGCCCCCTGGTACTGCTCGAGCTCACCGATGCCGCGCAGCTGGAAATATTTCGGCCGCGAGCTCGCCCCGGCCCAGGACAGGGAGGGAACCTGCGGCAGCAGTTCCTCGAGATGCTGTGTCGCCCCATCGGCGACGGCCCGTCGGTCCAGCACGGTGACGCTGGCGGGCAGTTCCTCGATCGGGACCTCGCGCAGGGTGGCGGTCACGACGACTTCCTCGAGGCGCACGGGCTCACTGGCGCCAGCGGCGGCACACAGGCCGGCCAACGCCGGCAGCAGCAGCAGTGGACGCATGGCGGTGCTCCTCAGCTGGAACGACGCACAGCGTGGAATACGGGCCATCTCGGGATGATGCCTGCTCCCTACGCCGGTCCTAACCGGATCAGGTTCTACGGGTTCGCCAGTGAGCCGCAATCGGCAGCCGGCGTCTCAGGTCCAGTCAGACCACCCCAAGGCCGGGCCGAAGTCTAGCACAGGAGGTACCAGGCACCGAGCCGCACCAGATTGCACGGGCGCCTGTCCGGGATGCGGCAAGGGCGGGGTTCCCCCCTGCAGCGACTGGCGGCTTCCGGAGCAAAAGAGGGAAGCCCCGCCCGCAGCCAGCACTGCCGGCAACACGACGCCGCAGGAGCTGCGCCAACGTCAGGGCGCGGCCGCCTGTCGGGCCAGTCCACCCTGCGCTCGCTCGGAAATCCGCAACTCGCTCGCTGCAGGGGGCTGGCCCTCCCGCGACCGCGC
>DATHZW010000365.1:0-2391 GCA_035458405.1 Steroidobacteraceae bacterium
GATCGGGGTCACGCAGCCGAGAATCACGTCGTCCAGCAGGCCCGTGTCGAAGCCGCTGCGGTCGCGCAGCGCGGCCAGCACCTGGCTTGCCAGCGAAATCGGCGTGATCTCGTGGAGTGCGCCGTCGGGGCGGCCCTTGCCGCGCGGTGAGCGCACGTGGTCGAGGATGTAGGCGTCGGTCATGGGTAAGGCCTCTTCATGAAATTCTTCAGTCAGGGATCCGGGTCGCGTCGACGCGGCCGCCGGGAAGCGAGAGCCAGGCGGCGAGTTCCGCCTTCATTTCGTTCACGGCGTCGGTCATGGGGAATTCCGGGTTGACCAGCCAGTGGAACACCAGGCCCGCCCCGGCGGCGCAGAAATACTCGGCGACGTGACGCGGGCTGACTGCGGGGGCGACCAGGCCACGAGCCTGGCCCTCGGCGACCCAGGCGGCCACCGCCTCGCGCTGCTGCCGGTGGACTTCGGCCACGTTGGGCCGGTATTCGGCATCCGGCTCGATGCTCTGGAACCAGAGCAGGTACATGGCCCGGACGTCGTTGGGCGCATCGCGGATGAAGCCGAGCTGGGTATCGAGCGCGGCTTCCAGCGCGGGAAGACCGACCTTGTCGCCGACGGCGAGATCGAGGCGCCTCAGCCACTCCCGGGAGACCCGCTTGATGACATGGCGGAGGAGGCCGGCCTTCGAGCCGAAACGGTGTGTCGCCAACCCGCGGCTGTAGCCGGCCGCCTCGCCGATCGCAGCCAGGGTCGTGCGGGCCACCCCGCGCGCCGCGATCAGTTCGACGGCAGCCGCCGTCATGCGCCGGTCGGAGAGGGCGCTGCGCTCCGCCTGGGTCCGGCGACGGGAGGAGTCGGCCTGTGGGGAGAAGGAGGGCAAGCAGTGCCTCTCTATAAACTTGTTAGCGTCAAGCAAGTTTATAGGATGGCCGGTGACAGTTCAAGAATGGGAGCGGATAGGGGATAGCGGATAGCGGATGGCCGGATAGTGGGCGGTGAACAGTGAGTTGTGAGTTGTAAGAAGGCGATCAGCTAGCAGAGAGCGGCAAGACGAAGTGAGTAGTCTCCTTCGACTCACGACTCACCAGCCCTTCAGCATCCTCCGCAGACGGTGCATGAAGGGCCCGAAATCGACCTGCATGGTGTGGCGCTTGGACCGCAGGTACCGCTGGTCCATTTTCTCCTGTTCGCGCGCCATGTCGTCCCGCATGCGGTCGTCGTCGGGAAAGGCGATGTGGCCGAGGAGGTATTCGCCGATGATCCGGCCCTGCAGTTCGGCGGGCTGCATGATCGACCCGAGCGGCTGGTAGAGCCCGACGAAGAACAGGTTGTTCACGCCCGGCAGGATCGTGCGGTTCCACAGCGGCAGAAGGTTGTCCTTGACCGCGAGGAAATCAGGGTCGAAGAACGGGAAGCTCACGCGGTAGCCCGTGCACCAGATGATCGCGTCGGCAGGTTCCTCCGAGCCGTCCTCGAATGCCACCACCTCGCCCCGCAGCTCGCGGATCGCCGGCTTCACCACGATGTCGCCATGCCCGATCCGGGACAGCAGGTCCTGGCTGACCGTCGGGTGAGACTGCAGCGGCCGGTGATCCGGCATCGGCAGGCCGTAGGCGGTCGGCAGGCCAAACTGCAGTCTCATCACCCAGCGCATGATGAACGATGTCACCTGCCAGGGCATCCAGGGAAACAGGTTCTGGGGCTGCGGCAGGCGGGTGATGGGCGTGCTGCCGAACCACTTGGGAAGGATCCACGCGCCGCGGCGGACCACCAGGAACACGCGTGCCGCCAGCGCGCGGCTGCCCAGTTCCGTCGCGATGTCGACGGCACTGTTGCCGAGCCCGACGACGACCACGCGCTTGCCGCGCAGGTCCACCGGATCCTGCGGATTGCGGTAGGCATGCGAGTGCATCTGCGAGCCGTCGAAGTGGCCGGGCGGCACCGGATCGGGGCCCTGCGGGTCCCAGTGGTGGCCGTTGGCGACGACCAGCGCGTCGAACAACTGGACCTCGCCGTCGCTGAGCGTCACCTTCCAGCGGCCATCGTCCATCCTGCGGCATTGCGTGACCTCGGTGCCGAACCGGATGTGCCCGGCGAGGCCGAAGCGCTCGACATAGGACTTGAAATAGTCATGGATCTGGCGATGGCTCGGATAGGCGGGCAGGTCGGCCGGCATCGGGAAGTCCTGGTACTCCATCAGGTGCGTGTCGGTGTTGATGTGCAGCGAGTCGTAAGCCGCGCTGGCGCCCTGCGGCTTGTTGTCGATGCACCAGAGTCCACCGACGTTCGGCGTGCGCTCAAAGCACACGACCGGGATGCCGCGGTCCTTCAAGGCCTTGACGACGGGCAGCCCGCTCGAGCCGGCGCCGATGACGCAGGTGCGGGGTCGCGGGG
>DATHZW010000366.1:0-8085 GCA_035458405.1 Steroidobacteraceae bacterium
GAGATTGCTGCGTAGCAGGAAGACGATGCTCTCCACCACCGCCCGGAAGCGCTCGGCGGGTTCCGCCCGCCCCACGTAGCGCGACTCGAACTCCGGCACCCAGAAGGGCGAGCCGAGTCCGGCAACCCCGTTGAGGAAGAACGGCGCATCGATCCCGGCCGGCGCCGCCTGCTCCAGTCCCGCCAGGAGTCGTTCGGCGGGCAGGCCCTCCTCGTCCTCGAACCAGTCGAGGGCGTTGCCTGCGCCGTTCACCGTCCCCTCGAGCGCGAAGTCGACGCGGCCGGCATCCGACCGCAGCACGCTGGTCAGCAGCGGCGGCGCCAGTCGCGGCTGTGCCAGGGGCCGCAATGCGAAGGCGCCACTGCCCAGGTTCACGTACGCGGCGCCGGGGTCGAGCGCGCCGGCGGCGTAAGGAACGGCCGACTGATCGCCGGTGCAGACGCGCAGCGGAATCCCCGGCAGGCCGTCACCCGCCAGGCAGCCGAAGGCTCCCTCGGTCGGCACCAGCCGGGGGAGAATGGCCTCCGGCACGCCGAACAGCTCGAGCAGCTCCGGCGACCAGCGGCGCTCCATGGGCAGCCACAACTGGGTTCGCGAAGCGTTGGCCTCGTCAGCGACGAAGGGCCGGCCCTCCACGAGCCGCGCCAGCAGCAGGCTGGCCAGCGGGCCGGCGCACAGCCGTCCCGCTGCCCGGGCCCGCGCAACCTCCTCGACATGATCGATGCACCAGCGCAGCTTGCTGGCGCCGTAGTGCGGCGACAGGGGCAGCCCCGTGACTTCGTGGATGCGCCCGGCCATGGGCTCGAGGCGGCCGAGCCATGCCGCCTGCCGCCGGTCCTGCCAGGAAATGACCGGGGCGAGCAACGCGCCCGTGTCCCGATCCCAGCAGGCGACGGTCGAGCGCTGCACGGCCAGGCCCGCCGCCCGCCACCCGGGTGCCGGCACCAGCGCCGCGAGTTCGCGCAGGGCGTCCCTGACGCTCTCCACGAGGCTCTCCCCGTCGTGCTCCACGTGACCCAGGGCGTCGCGATCGGTGTCGACGTTGGCGCGCGTGGAACCAAGCAGCCGGCCGCGCAGGTCGTAGGCGATGCTGCGCGTCGCATGGCTCCCCTGGTCGATCGCAACGACGACCGCGTCGTCCGGGCTCATGGCGTGCGCAGTTCCGCCGCGACCCGCAGCGGCGCCATCGACTCGACCATGTCGGCGCCGCGCGAAAATTCCACGGACGCGCGCGCCGCGTCCTCGACCTCGTACGCGACCCAGCGCCAGGGGCCGGCGGGCAGGCGCGTCTCCGGACGCGGGCACTTGAGGTGGTCATAGAAGACGAAATCGGGCTGCAGTTCCTGCAGCAGGTCGAGCTGGACGGGGCCGAACACGTCGATCACCCAGCCGATCCGGGTGCCCGTCGCGGCACGGGCGAGCGTGATCGCGGTGGCGTCGAAGGAAATCGGCACACAGCGGGCGGCGACGGCGCCCAGCGCGTCGAACATGCGCTGGACACAGACCCCGGGCCCGTGATGCCTGAGGCTTGCGCGCTTGAGTTCGACGAACGCGCCGGCGCCGGGGTGCCCGGCCAGCAACGCGGCGAAGTCCGCGAGCCGCGGCAGGGCGGTCGCGCGATGGGCGTCGCCGAAGCGCCGAGGCTCGCCGGCATCCACGGCCGCAAGCTCGCTCGCCGGCATCAGGCGAAGGTCGCCGGCGGCGCGTGTCGTCCGTTCCAGGCGCGCGTCGTGGATGACGAACGGGACGCCGTCGGCGGACAGCTGGATGTCCATCTCGACCCAGGACAGCCCCGCTTCCAGCGCGGAGGCGAAGGCCGGCAGCGTATTCTCCGGGAAATCGGCGGCGTTGCCGCGATGCGCTACGACCCTGGACAGCGGCGCCCGGGGCGGCGGCAGCGACCCGGGCGTTTCTTGCCGGCCCTTTCCCATGGCTCATTATAGGTTGCGCGCGGCGCGACGGTGTCCGGGGGCGGCATCGCTGTCGACGCCTGCCACCGCGGTCGTGTAACGTCCCGGCTCCAAGGGATGGAGCCGGGATAGACAGTGTTGCTCGCGACAGCCGTATTGCTTCCCTTCCTGCTCGCGCTGCTGCCGGCGATGCTGGAGCGGCTGCGCCTGTCGCCGGCCGCCGTCGCCGGGCTGGTTGCGGCCTGTACGGCCGGGCTGCTCGCCGTCGTGGCGCGCGACGTGGTGGCCGGCGAAACGGTCCTGGTCAGCTTTCCATGGGCGCCGGCCATCGGCCTGGACTTCGCGCTGCGCCTGGACGGCCTGTCGCTCCTGTTTGCCGGCCTGATCGCCGGCATCGGCCTGCTGGTCATTCTCTACGCGCACTACTACCTGTCGGACGAGGACCGCAACGGGCGCTTCTTCGCTTACCTGCTGTTCTTCATGGGGTCGATGCTCGGCGTCGTGACCGCCGACAACCTGCTGCTGCTGGTGGTCTTCTGGGAGCTGACCAGCCTGAGCTCCTTCCTGT
The DNA here is from genome assembly GCA_035458405.1 of Steroidobacteraceae bacterium. Taxonomy (GTDB): domain Bacteria; phylum Pseudomonadota; class Gammaproteobacteria; order Steroidobacterales; family Steroidobacteraceae; genus SG8-30. The sequence continues at coordinate 2,479 of DATHZW010000366.1, forward strand.
TGATCGGCTTCTGGCGCGGCGCCGCCGAGGCGCGCCAGGGCGCGAGGCTGGCGCTGTTCGTCACCGGCGCCGGCGGACTCGCGCTGCTGGCCGGCGTGCTGCTGATCGGCGACATCGTGGGAAGTTTCTCGCTCGGCGAGGTGCTGGCCGCCGGCGACCGGGTCCGCGCCGACCCGCGCTACCCGCTGCTGCTGACGCTGGTGCTGCTCGGGGCTTTCACCAAGTCGGCGCAGTTCCCGTTCCACTTCTGGCTGCCGCACGCCATGGCGGCGCCGACGCCGGTCAGCGCGTACCTGCACTCCGCCACCATGGTCAAGGCGGGGATCTTCCTGCTGATGCGCCTCTGGCCGGTCCTGGCCGGCACCGAGGAATGGTTCTGGGCGGTGAGCGGCGTCGGGCTGGTGACCATGCTGTTCGGCGCCTACGTCGCGCTCTTCCAGCACGACCTCAAGGGACTGCTGGCCTACAGCACCATCAGCCAGCTCGGGCTGATCACCCTGCTGCTCGGGCTCGGCACCCCGCTGGCCGAGATCGCCGCGCTCTTCCACGTCGTGAATCACGCGGTCTTCAAGGCCTCGCTGTTCATGTCGGCCGGGATCATCGACCACGAGACGGGCACCCGCGACATGCGCCGCCTGTCGGGCCTGGCCCGCTACATGCCGATCACGGCGGCACTCGCGATCGTGGCGGCCGCCGCCATGGCGGGCGTGCCGCTGCTGAACGGCTTCATCAGCAAGGAAATGTTCTTCGCCGAGACCTTCGCGCTGCCACCGCCCTGGTCCTGGCTGATGCCGATGGCCGCGACGCTCGGCGGGCTCTTCTCGGTGGCCTACTCGGCGCGCTTCGTCCACGACGTGTTCTTCGGCGGCGCGGCGCACGACCTGCCGCGCAAGCCGCACGAGCCGCCGCGCTTCATGCGCGTCCCGGTCGAGGTCCTGGTCGGGGTCTGCCTGCTGGTGGGACTGTGGCCGGGGCTGGCCGTCGAGCCGGCCTTGCGGCTCGCCGCCGGCGCGTTGCTGCAGGGGCCGCTGCCCGCGTTCACGCTGGTGCCCTGGCACGGCTTCAACCTGCCGCTGGCGATGAGCGCGCTCGCGCTCGCCGGCGGCGTGGCGCTGTACTTCTCGCGCCGCTATCTCTGGGCCCTGCACGGCGACCGGGACTTCGGCGTGTCGGGCAAGCAGCTGGCCGAGGGGTTCCTGCGAGGCGTGACGTCCGCGTCCGCCTGGACGCACCGGGCGCTTGAACGCGGCGGGCTGCGCCTGTCGCTGCTGGCGCTCATGCTGGTGGCGCTGGCGGCCGGCTTTGCCGGGTTCGCTCCCGGCGCACCCGCGGCGTCCCGGCCATCGATGGATGCCGGCCTGGCCGGCGGACTCGGCCTGTTCGTGATCCTGGCCGGGTCTGCCGCGACCGTCATGATGCACCGCGAGCGCGTGCCTGCGGTGGTGTCGATCGGCGTGATCGGGCTCGTCGTCTCGCTCGCCTTCGTCAAGCTGTCGGCGCCCGACCTGGCGCTGACCCAGCTGCTGGTCGAAGTGATCACCGTGCTGCTGCTGCTGCTGGCGATGTATTTCCTGCCGCAGCGCTCGCCGCGCGACACATCCGGCTTCCGGCGCCTGGTGGATGCCGCCGTGGCGCTCGCGGCCGGTGCCGGATCGGGCGTGCTGGCTTACGCGATGCTGCGTTCTCCTGCGGCGACGCTGTCCGGTTTCTATCTCGACCAGGCCAAGCCGGGTGGCGGCGGCTACAACGTCGTCAACGTGATCCTGGTCGATTTCCGTGCGCTCGATACGCTGGGCGAGGTCACCGTGCTCGGCATCGCGGCGGTGGCGATCGTGGCGATCCTGGATCGCATCCAGCTGCCGGCGCGCGAGCTCGACTGGGACGGCCGGCCATGGGCCAGCGGGCATTCGCTGCTGCTCGAAGTCCTGTCGCGGCCGTTGCTGCCGCTCGCGCTGCTGGTCTCCATCTACCTGCTGCTGCGCGGCCACAACCTGCCTGGCGGCGGATTCATCGCCGGGCTGGTGACCGGCACGGCGCTGCTGGTCCAGTACCTGGCCCACGGCAACGACTGGGTCGAGTCCCGGCTGCCGCCGCGCTACACCTCCGTCGCCGCGGCAGGGATCGCGATCGCCGCGCTGACCGGGCTGGCGGCGCTCGCTTTCGGCGCGCCGTTCCTGACCTCGGCCTTCGGTTACCTGACCTGGCCGGTCGTGGGCAAGTTCGAAGTGGCCAGCGCGATGGTGTTCGACCTCGGCGTGTATCTCGCGGTGATCGGCGTCGTCCTGTCCATACTCGCGACCATAGGGCGCCAGCACGGCGCCCCCGGGAGAGGCTGATGGAAGCGCTACTGGCCACCGCCATCGGCGCGCTCGTCGCCGCCGGCGTCTACCTCGCCCTCAGGCCGCGGCTGTTCTCGATCCTGCTGGGCATGACCCTGTTGTCCTATGCCGTCAATCTCTTCCTGCTGGCCAGCGGCGGGGTGCTGGCCGATTCGGCGCCGCTGACGGACCGGCCGGGACCGTGGCCTGATCCGTTGCCGCAGGCGCTGGTCCTGACCGCGATAGTCATCAGCTTCGGCATGACGGCGCTGGTGATCGTGCTGGCGCTGCGGGCCGTGAGCGAGCGCGGCCATGACCGGGTCGACGCCGCCCCGGGCGAGGAGGGCGGGTGAACGGGCTGCTGCTCCTGCCACTGCTGGTGCCCCTGGCGGGCGGCCTGCTGCCGCTGTTCAGCGGGCGTTCCGGCCTGGCGATGGAGCGCGGCGCCGGCCTCCTTGCAACGCTCGTCATGTTGCCGGTGGCCGTCGCGCTGTTCCAGGCGGCGGCCGGGGGCCAGATCGTCGTCTATGCCATGGGCGACTGGCAGGCGCCCTTCGGCATCACGCTGGTGCTCGATCGCCTCGCGGCCTGGATGATCCTGGTCACCGCCGTCCTCGCGGCGGGCGCGATGCTGTTCTCGGTGGGCCGGGCCGACGAGTCCGGACGCCACTTCCACGTCCTGTTCCAGTTCCAGTTGCTGGGCATCTACGGCGCTTTCCTGGCCGGCGACCTGTTCAACCTGTTCGTGTTCTTCGAGGTCCTGCTCATCGCCTCCTATGCCCTGCTCAGCCACGGTGCGGGGGCGGAGCGGACCATGGCCGCGGTGCGCGTTGCGGTGCTCAACCTGCTCGGCTCCACGGTATTCCTCGTCGCCGTGGCATGCATCTACTCCGCCGCGGGAACGCTGAATTTCGCCGATCTCGCCCGGCGGGCGGCCGACCTGCCGGCCGATCGCCTGGGCCTGTGGCAGACGGGGGCCTGGTTGCTGCTGGTCGTCTTCGCGCTGAAGGCGGCGCTGCTGCCGCTGGGCTTCTGGCTGCCGGGCGCCTATCGCGCCGCCGATGGGGCTGTTGCCGCGCTGTTTTCCATCCTGACCAAGGTCGGCGTCGTCGCCATCATCAGGGTCTGCACGCTGATCTTCCCGGCCCTCGATGCGGGCCCGGTGATCCAGGTGGCTGCGCTCGGCACCCTCGTGCTGGGATTCACGGGGATGCTGTCGGCGCGCCGGCTCGCGGGACTCGCGGCGCACGCCGTCATCGTCTCGGTCGGCGTGCTGTTCGTCTCCGTTGCGCTGTTCACGCGCGATTCACTGGCTGCCGGCCTGTACTACGCCGCCCATGGAACGCTGGCGACGGGGCTGCTGTTCCTGGTGTCGACGCGCATCGGCATGGTTCGCGGCGAGACCGGCGACAGGCTGGTCGCGGGACCCGCATTCCGCGGCAGGACTGCGCTTCCGGTCGCCTTCCTGCTGGCTGCCGTGGCGGTGACGGGGTTGCCGCCGCTGGGCGGGTTCCTCGCCAAGCTGGCGATCCTCGACGCGGCGATGAACGGCGCGGGAACGGCCTGGACCTTTGCCGCGGTGCTGGGCGCCAGCCTGTTTTCGATCGTCGCGCTGGCGCGTGCCGGTACCCTCGTCTTCTGGACGGTCGGGCCAGACCGGGGCGAGGTCGTCGAGCTCCCGGGGTGGCGGCCACTCGCCGTTTCCGGCGTGGCCCTGCTGCTGGTCGCGCTGGTCCTGCTGGCGGCGTTCGCCGGCCCGGCCCTCGACCAGGCGGGCGAGGTCGCGGCGCAGCTGCTCGATCGGGACGCCTACGTGCGCGCCGTACTCGGCGCCGGCCGGGAGGGAGGCAGTTGATGCGCAGCAGCCTCGTACCCCATCCACTCTGGAGCGCGGCCCTGGCGCTGTTCTGGCTGTGGCTCAACAACAGCGTCGCTCCCGGACACGTGGTCGTCGGCCTCCTGCTCGGCTGGGGCCTGCCGCTCTTCGCGCGCCGCTTCTGGCCAGAGCAGGAGCGGGTTGACCGGCCGTGGCGGCTGCTGCCCTTCGCCGGCATGGTGCTCGTCGACATCGTGGTGGCCAACCTGCGGGTCGCGCGGGCGGTCCTCGGTCCGGTGAGACGCCTGCGCCCGGGCTTCGCGCGGGTGCCGCTCACGGTGCGCTCGGACGTGGGGATCACGGCGCTGGCCAGCACCATCTCGCTGACGCCCGGGACCCTGAGCGCGGAGCTGTCGGACGACCGCAGGGAACTGCTGGTCCACTACCTCGACGAGGCCGACCCGGAAGCCCTGGTCGCCACCATCAAGTCCCGCTATGAGCGGCCGCTCCTGGAGATCTTCGGATGATCGTGGCGGCAACCAACCTGGCGCTCGCCCTGCTCGGCGTCGCGATGATGCTCGCGTTCTGGCGCCTGCTGCGTGGGCCGGACATCGTGGACCGCGTCGTCGCGATCGACATGCTGTACGTCAACGCCTGCGCGATGCTGCTGGCCTACGGAATCCGCATGGACAGCCTGCTGCACTTCGAGGCGGCGCTGATCATCGCCATGCTCGGGTTCCTGACGACGGCGGCCTTTGCCAAGTTCCTGCTGCGTGGAGACATCATCGAATGAACGTCGCGGGCGAGGTCATGGTGTCTGCGCTGGTGGTGCTCGGCAGCCTGTTCTGCCTCCTCGGCTCCATCGGGCTGGCGCGGCTGCCCGACGTGTTCATGCGCCTGCACGGTCCGGGCAAGGCGACGACGCTCGGTGTCGGCTGCGTGGCGCTCGCGTCGGTCATCTATTCCAGCCTGCGGCTGGGCTCGCCCGCGCTGGACGGGCTGTTGATCATCCTGTTCGTGGCGATCACCACGCCGGTGAGCGCGCACCTGGTCGCGAAAGCGGCCCTGCATCGGCGCCTGCCGCAGTGGCGCCGTGACCGGGACGGGTCGTGACCGGCCGGCTGCTCATCGGTTGCGTGCTGGTCGTCGCGCTCGCGGCCGCCGGCTGCAGTCGCCAGGAATCCGCGTGGCGCAGCTCGCGCAAGCAGGACAGCGTGACGGCCTATGAGGCCTACCTGCGCGACTACCCCGCGGGCGGGCACGCCGGTGAGGCCGAGGCGCGGCTCGCCGAGCTGCGCGAGCAGCAGGAATGGGAGCGGGCGCTGCGATTCAACACGCCGGAGGCCTTCCAGCGCTACCTGTCGGGCTATCCGCAGGGACGCTATTCGGCGGCCGCACGCGACCGGCTCTCGGATTTCCTGCTGGCGCGCGCACCCGACGACGCGCTGCCGCCGGCCCAGCCCGCAACCCCGG
>DATHZW010000367.1:0-3744 GCA_035458405.1 Steroidobacteraceae bacterium
AGCGTGGCGTAGCCGACCGACATCTCGCTCTTGTTGCCGGTCGTGAGCACGATGCGGCCGGTCTTGTTGGAGATCGCCATCAGCAGGATGCCGCGACAGCGCGCCTGGATGTTCTCCTCGGTCGCGTCCTGCGGCAGGCCGCGGAACTCGGGCGCCAGCGTGTCGAGCGCCGACTCGAACATCGGCTCGATGGGCAGCACCGAGTACTGCACCCCCAGGCCGCCGGCCATCGCCTCGGCGTCCTCCAGCGACATGCTCGAGGTAAAGCGCGACGGCATCATCACCACGTGCACGCGCCCGGCGCCAATCGCGTCCACCGCGAGCGCCAGCACCAGCGCCGAGTCGATGCCGCCCGACAGGCCGATGACCACGCCCGGGAAGCCGTGCTTGGTGACGTAGTCGCGCACGCCGGTGACGATGGCCTCGTAGACCACCCGCTCCTCCTCCCAGGCGGGCTCGACCTCGCCGCGCCATGGGCCGGGAAGGCCGTCCTGGACGTCGCATTCGATGAGCGTCAGCGATTCGGCGAACGGCATCGACCGGTGCGCCAGCACGCCGTCGGCGCCGATCGCCATCGAGCGCCCGTCGAACACCAGCTCGTCCTGGCCGCCGACCTGGTTGACGTAGGCGATCGGCATGCCCAGCTCCAGCGCACGCTCCCGCAGCACCGCTTCGCGCCGCGCCTGCTTGCGCTGCTCGAAGGGCGACGCGTTGATCACCAGCGCGAGCTGGGCGCCCGCTTCCCGTGCCTGTGCCATCGGCCCCGGCGCCCAGACGTCCTCGCAGATCAGCAAGCCGGCGCGGGTCCCGGCGACGTCGAAACAGGTCGGTCCGGCGCCCATGTGGAAATAGCGCTTTTCGTCGAAGACCTGGTAGTTGGGCAGCAGCTGCTTGCGGTGGTTGGCCTTCACCCGGCCGTCGCGCAGGACGATCGCCGAGTTGTAGAGCGAATCGTCGACGTACTCGGGGTAGCCGACGATCACGTCGATGCCCGAGAGGGACGCGCGAAGCCGCTCGAGCGATTCCGCGATGCGGTGCCGGAAGCCGCGATGGAACAGCAGGTCCTCGGGGGGATAGCCGGACAAGGCGAGCTCCGGCATCAGCAGCACGTCGGCGCCCAGGCCCCGGGCACGCTCGGCGGTGTCGATTACGCGCTGCGCGTTGCCGGCGACGTCACCGACAAAGCAGTCGACCTGGCCCAGCGCGATGCGCAGGCGGCCCATGCCTTCAGGCCGTCCGGCGCCGCGGGCGCCGGTTCAGGCCGGGCCGGGTGACTTCAGCGCCTGGCGCGCCGCGCACGACCCGCTGCCTTGCGGACGGCTGGTCTGGCGGCCGCGCGCTTGGCGGCCGCCTTCTTGCCGGCGACCTTCTTCGGCGACGTCTTCTTCGCCGCCCTGGCGACCGCTTTCCTGGCGGCAACCTTCCCTGATGGCTTCTTCCCCGCCTGGGCGACCACTTTCTTTCCGGCAACCTTCCTTGACGGCTTCTTCACGCGCCGGGCCGCCGCCTTGCGGCGGTCGAGCTTGGCCAGTTCGGCCTTCATCGCCGATCCCAGCTCTGCCGGAGAACGCACCGTGCGCACGCCGGCCGCCTCGAGCGCCGCGAACTTGTCCGCCGCGGTGCCCTTGCCCCCGGCGATGACGGCGCCGGCGTGCCCCATGCGCTTGCCGGCGGGCGCGGTCACGCCGGCAATGTAGGCCACGACCGGCTTGGTGACGTGATCGCGGATGAACTCCGCGGCCGCCTCCTCGTCGGCGCCGCCGATCTCGCCGACCATGATGATTCCCTCGGTCCGGCGGTCCTTCTGGAACAGCGCCAGCACGTCGATGAAGTTCATGCCACGGATCGGGTCGCCGCCGATGCCGACACAGGTGGTCTGGCCCAGCCCGTTGTTGGTCGTCTGGAACACGGCCTCGTAGGTCAGGGTCCCCGAGCGCGAGACGATGCCGACCCGGCCCGGCTTGTGGATGAAGCCCGGCATGATGCCGACCTTGCATTCACCCGGGGTGATGACTCCCGGGCAGTTCGGCCCGACCAGGCGGCAGTCGCGGCCGGCGAGCGCCGCCCTGACCTTGACCATGTCGTTGACCGGGATGCCCTCGGTGATGCACACGACGAGCTTGATGCCCGCGTCGGCCGCCTCGAGGATCGAGTCGGCGGCGAAGGCCGCCGGGACGTAGATCATGCTGACGTCCGCGCCGGTCGCCTTGACCGCGTCGCGCACGGTGTTGAACACCGGGCGACCGAGGTGCGTCTCGCCCCCGCGTCCCGGGGTCACGCCGCCGACGACGTTGGTGCCGTAGGCGATCGCCTGTTCTGAATGGAACGTGCCCTGCTTGCCGGTAAAGCCCTGGCAGATCACGCGGCTCTTCTTGCTGACCAGAATGCTCATTGTCCTGTTTCCTGTTGCTCAGCGAGCCTTGCCGGCCAGCTTGACGATCTTGGCGGCCGCATCGGTGAGGTCGGCTGCCGCGGTGATCGCCAGCCCGCTGTCGGCCAGCAGCTTGCGCGCGATGTCCGCGTTGGTGCCTTCCAGCCTGACGATCACCGGGATCTTCACGCCGACGTTCTGCACCGCCTGCACGATGCCCTGGGCGATCACGTCGCAGCGGACGATGCCGCCGAAGATGTTGATCAGCACCGCCTTGACCTTCCTGTTCGACAGGATCAGGCGGAACGCCTCCGTGACGCGGTCGGGCGTCGCCGTGCCGCCCACGTCCAGGAAGTTCGCCGGCGAGCCCCCGTGCAGCTTGATCAGGTCCATGGTCGCCATGGCCAGGCCCGCGCCGTTGACCATGCAGGCGATGTTGCCGTCGAGCGAGACGTAGTTCAGGTCGTGCCGCGACGCCTCCAGCTCCATCGCGTCTTCCTGCGACTCGTCGCGCAGCGCTTCCAGCGCCTTCTGCCGGTACAGCGCGTTGGCCTCGACGTTGATCTTGGCGTCCAGCGCCATGAGCCCGCCGTCGCCGGTGACGATCAGCGGGTTGATCTCCACCAGGCTGAGGTCCTTGTCCAGGTAGAGCTGGTACAGGCCGCGGGCGATCTTCTCGAACTGCTTGACCTGGTCGCCCTTCAGGCCGAGCCCGAAGGCCAGTTCGCGGCACTGGTAGCCCTGCAGGCCGGTGGCGGGGTCGATGTCCACCCGCAGGATCTTCTCCGGCTGCGTGGCGGCCACTTCCTCGATGTTCATGCCGCCCGCCTCGGAGGCGACGAAGGCGATGCGCCCGCGGTCACGATTCAGCAGCAGGCTCAGGTACAGCTCGCGCTCGATCTTGCTGCCGGCCTCCACGTAGACAATGTTGATCGGCAGCCCCGCCTGGCCGGTCTGCTTGGTGACCAGCTTGCCGCCGAGCATGCCGACGGCCGCAGACCGCGTTTCCTCGGGCGACCTGCACAGCTTCACGCCGCCGGCCTTGCCGCGCCCGCCCGCGTGCACCTGCGCCTTCACCACCCAGACGCTGCCGCCGAGGCTCCTGGCGGCGGCTACCGCCTCCTCGGGCGTCCTGGCGATCCTGCCGGCGGGCACCGGCACGCCGTATTCAGAGAAGAGTTGTTTGGACTGGTACTCGTGCAGGTTCATGCAGGGTTCCTGTTTCGCCGCCGCCGCAATCGGCCAGCTGGCGCGTGTCGGTCTGGAAGGGGCCGATATTGTGGGGTAACGCCGGGCACGAGGCAAAGCCGCATTTCTGCGAACCGACTCTCACGTTGGCGGCACCGGCGCTTGAGGCCGCCACCTGCGTGATA
>DATHZW010000368.1:0-6440 GCA_035458405.1 Steroidobacteraceae bacterium
GCGGCGTCTCGCGAACGCCATCGGCATGGCGGTAGCCCGTGCACAGCCGCAGCGTGTCGAGCCCGTCGAGGACGTCGAGCTTGGTCACGCACAGACCGGAAATGCCGTTGTTCAGCACGGAGCGCTTCAGCGCCACCGCATCGAACCAGCCGGTGCGCCGCGGCCTGCCGGTCACCGCGCCGAACTCCCGGCCCACCCGTGACAGATGCTGGCCCGACGCGTCGAACAGCTCGGTGGGGAACGGCCCGGCGCCGACCCGCGTGGTGTAGGCCTTGATGATGCCCAGGACGTAGTCGATGTCCCGCGGTCCGAGACCCGTGCCCACCGAGGCATTTCCCGCCACCGTGTTGGACGAGGTCACGTAGGGATAGGTGCCGTGATCGACGTCCAGCAGCGCGCCCTGCGCACCCTCGAGCAGGACGCTGCCGCCGGCGTCCCGAAGCGCGGCCAGCTCGAGGCTGACGTCGCCGACCAGCGGCTTGACGCGCTCGGCCTGGGCCAGCGATTCCTCCAGCACCTTCTGGAAGTCGACGGGGCCTTCCTTGAAATAGTGCTGCAGCACGAAGTTGTGGAAATCCAGCAACTCGCCGAGTTTCGCCGCGAAGCGCTCGCGGTGGAACAGGTCGGCCACCCGGACGGCACGCCTGGCCACCTTGTCCTCGTAGGCCGGGCCGATGCCGCGCCCGGTGGTGCCGATCGCGCTCGCGCCGCGCGCCCGCTCGCGAGCGAGGTCCAGCGCGACGTGCGACGCCAGTATCAGCGGGCAATTGGGGCTGATGCGCAGTCGCTCGAAGACCGACACGCCGCGCGCGGCCAGCATGTCCGCTTCCTTCAGCAGCGCGGGCAGCGACAGCACGACGCCGTTGCCGATGAAGCACTGCACGCCCTCGTGCAGGATGCCGGAGGGAATCAGCGACAGGATCGTCTGCTGCCCGCCTATCACCAGCGTGTGACCGGCGTTGTGGCCACCCTGGAAGCGGGCGACGCCCGCCGCCCGCTCCGTCAGCAGGTCGACGATCTTGCCCTTGCCCTCGTCGCCCCACTGCGCGCCGATGATGACGACCATCCTGCCCATGTCAGTGCACTCCGCGGGCGGCCCCGGGCGGCCGCTTCATGAACGTATTGCCCAGAGCAGCACGACGCCGGCGATCATGCTCAACAGCCCGGCGACGCGAAGCTGCGGATCGGGAAGCCGTGAGAACGCCTCCATCATTCGCTTGGTGCCCTGCGGATTGAGAAAAGGCATCACGCCCTCGAGCACGAGGTACAAGGCGAACGCCGTCGCCAGGTCGAGCCAGACGATCTGCACGGCGCTCAGCGACCGGGTTTGTTCATGTACCGGAAGAAGTCGCTGTCCGGCGCGATCACCATGATGTCGTCGGGCTTGCCCAATGCCTTGCGGTATGCCTGCAGGCTGCGATGGAAGGCATAGAACTCGGGGTTGCGCTGGTAGACGCCGGCGTAGATCGCGGCCGCCGTGGCATCGCCCTCGCCGCGGATCTTCTCCGCCTCGCGGGTGGCCTCGGCGAGCAGCTCGGTGCGCTCGCGGTCCGCCGCCGCCCGCACCGTCTGCGCCAGCTCGTCGCCCTCCGCTCGAAGCTGCGCGGCCTGGCGCGCGAAATCCTGCCGCATGCGGTTGAACACCGAGTCCAGCACGTCGTCCGGCAGGTCGATTTTCTTGACCCGCACGTCGACCAGGGTGATGCCGAGCTGCCTGACCGATTCCCCCGCGACATCGAGGATGTCGCCGATGAATTCGGCTCGCTGTGCGGCCACCACCTGCTGGATGGTGCGGCGCGCGATCACGCCCTTCAGCCCGTCCTTGACGATTTCAGCCAGGCGCCTGGCGGCCATCTCCTCGTCGCCGTTGGTCGACTGGTAGTACTGGGCAACGTCGTTGATACGCCACTTCACGTAGAAATCGACGTTCAGGATCTTGCCTTCGCTGGTCAGGAACTGCTCCGAAGGATAGTTGCGGGTCAGGACCCTGCGGTCGAAGCTGCGGACGTTGTTGACGAACGGCACCATGACGTGCAGGCCAGGCTCGTAATCCGAGCGCACGATCTCGCCGAAGCGGAACTTGATGGCCAGTTCGGTCTCGTTGACCTTGAACAGGCTGTTGGAGGCGACGACGAACACCGCGACCGCGGCGATCAGCAATGCGAGGATGCGGTTGTTCATTTCAGCGCCCTCCCCGGCTGCGCAGGTCCGGCTGGGCCGAGCTGCCCATCGCTCCCTCGAGCGGCAGCGACTGCGAAGGCTCGACGGTCACGGTGCCACTGCGCGGCTGGCCGCGCTGCTCCATCAGCTTGTCGAGCGGCAGGTAGATCATGTTGCCGGTGCCCTTGGTGTCGACGATCACCTTGGAGGACGATGCCAGCACTTCCTCCATGGTCTCCAGGTACAGGCGCTGGCGCGTCACCTCGGGGGCGCGATTGTATTCCGCCGCAAGCGCAGCAAAGCGCGTGCTTTCGCCGTCCGCCTCGGCCTCCACCCGCTCACGGTACGCGCGCGCGCCCTCCAGCTGGGCGGCCGCCAGGCCGCGGGCCCTCGGCACGATGTCGTTTGAGTAGGTCTGCGCGGCGAGATTTGCCCGGTCGCGGTCCTCGCGCGCCTTGATGGCGTCCTTCTGCGCCGGCGCCACCTGCTCCGGCACGATGACGTCCTGAAGGTTGACGCTGATGACCTCGATCCCGGTCTTGTAGGAGGCGATGGTCCGCTGGATCAGTTCCTTGGTCCTCGCCGAGATTTCCTGGCGCCCCTTCTCCAGGACGAATTCGAGCTTGCTCTGGCCAATGACTTCCCGGATCGCGCTTTCGCTGACTTCCTGCAGCGTCGCTTCCGGGTCACGCACGCTGAAGGCGAACAGCACCGGATCGACCCGGCGGTACTGGACCGCGAGGTTGATGCCGACCAGCGCCTCATCCTTGGTCAGCATCCGTGTCCGGTCCTCGAAGCTGCGGAACTCGGCCACGTTGACGACCAGCTTCTGCTCGATCGGCCACGGAAGGTGCCAGCGCAGGCCCGGCTGCGTCGTGCCGACGTACTTGCCAAAGCGGGTGATGACGGCGCGTTCGGCCGCATCGATCTGGTACAACCCGGTCAGGCCCCACAGCGCGAGCGCAATCACGGCAACGTAGCCGAGGTTCGGCCCGCCCCTTGCCCCACCCTGGGCCGGGCCACCGCCCGCAGGGCGCGGCCCGGAGGGACGGCCTCCAAACAGCGACTTCAGCCGCTTCTGCAGGTTGCGCACCACTTCGTCGAGGTCCGGCGGACCCGATTCAGGCTTGCGCTGCCAGGGATTCTCGTTCTTGCCGGGGTCGTTCCAGGGCATATTCTGTCGCTCAGGATAGGGTGAAAGTCAGGCGGACGCGGCCGCGGCGGCTGGCGTCGATTCTACGAATCCGTCGGCAGGCAGACAAGGCGAGACGCGGCTCGGGAAGTCGACGCCCTCACTGCTGCAGAGCAGTTCAAGCTCGGACTGCGAGGCCTCGACCTCGATACGCCAGCCACCGTCCTCGCCAGCCACCTCGCGCCGCACGAGCCCCTGCCGATAGAGGTGTGCCCGTGCGCGCCCTTCAGCCGGCCGCAGTGTGATCGTGAACCGGCGCGCAAGCCCGCCGAAGCGCTCGTGCAGGCAGGTCCGCAGGTATTCTGCGCCATCGCCCGTTGCCGCGCTCATCCACACGCGCACCGCCTGGCCGTCAGAATCCCGTTCCACGCGCGCCTGGGCGCCGACGCAGTCGGTCTTGTTGAAAACGGTGAGCGTTGGAATTCCGCTCGCGCCGATGCCCTCGAGCACCTCCTGGACCTGCGCCATATGCTCGACGAGCTCGGGATCCGAGGCGTCGACGACGTGGATCAGCAAGTCGGCGTCACGGGCCTCGAGCAGCGTGGAGCGGAAGGCGGCGACCAGCTCGTGCGGCAGGTCGCGGACGAAACCGACGGTATCGGCGAGGACGATATCCGGCGTATGCGGCAGCTGCAGGCGTCGAACCGTTGGGTCGAGCGTTGCGAACAGCTGGTCCGCAGCGTAGGCGTCGCTGCCGGTCAGCAGGTTGAAAAGCGTGGACTTGCCGGCGTTGGTGTAACCCACGAGTGCGACGGCCGGCACGGGTACGCGCTTGCGCACCGCCCGGCCCGTGTCGCGGCGCCTCGCCAGCGCCTCGAGGCGTGAAGTCAGGGTGCGGATGCGGCGGCCCAGCAGGCGTCGGTCCGTTTCCAGCTGCGTCTCGCCGGGACCGCGCAGGCCGATACCACCCTTCTGCCGTTCCAGGTGAGTCCAGCCGCGAACCAGTCGCGTCGAAAGATGCCTCAGCTGCGCCAGCTCGACTTCCAGCTTGCCCTCGGCGCTCCTGGCGCGCTGCGCAAAGATGTCGAGGATCAGTCCGGCACGATCGAGAACGCGCCGGCCCGTCAGTCGCTCGAGATTGCGCTCCTGGCTCGGCGCGAGCGGATGGTCGACGAGGATCAGGTCGGCGCCGCACTCCTCGGCCCGCGCGCGGATCTCCTCCGCCTTGCCGCTGCCGACGAAATAGCGCGGTTCAGGAGTGCGCCGCGAGCCCGTGATCGTCGCAACGGGAACGGCGCCGGCGGAACGCGCCAGCGCCTCGAACTCGCGGATCTCTTCCTGGCTGACCGGCGCGCCCAGTCCCAGGCGAACGAGCACCGCGCGCTCGCCGGCTTCAGGACGTTCGAACAACGAGGCCTCCCGCGTCAGACCGGGCAGGTGTCACTCCGTCTCGCCTTCCTTCACTTCGTCCTCGTCCGACGGCAACCGAACGTTGCGGGCAGGCACGACGGTCGAGATGGCGTGCTTGTAGACCATCTGGCTCACCGTGTTGCGGAGCAACACCACGAACTGATCGAATGAATCGATCTGGCCCTGAAGCTTGATTCCGTTGACGAGGTAGATGGACACCGGGATACGTTCCTTGCGCAAGGCATTCAGGAACGGGTCCTGCAGTGACTGACCTTTGGCCATCTCCTATCTCCTTGTTATTTATCTGAATTGTTATTCCGCCAGTTCGCAAACCGAGGCCAGCCTTCCTTGGCTCAAGGACCCTCGGCGCCGGACCAAAAAGCTGCCGGCGAAGCGTCAAATACTATCACAAGGCCTGTTCGCCGCCGCCCTGTCGGTGGATCCACTCCTCCACCCTCGCCTTTATCTGGGCCAGGGAGCCGGATTCAAGGGGGTCGTGCCATGACGCCCCGGGTTCGGCCCTCAGCCACGTCCGCTGCCTGCGGGCAAGCTGCCGGGTGGCGATGACGGCCCGCTCGATGGCCTCCTGCAGCCCGCTGCGACCCTCCAGGTGGTCCCACAGCTGCCGGTAGCCCACGGCCCGGATGGACGGCAGCGTCGGCCCCAGGTCGCCCCGCGCGTGCAGGCTTCGAACCTCGTCGAGCAGCCCGAGTTCCATCATTCGCGAAAATCGATGCTGGATACGCGAGGCCAGCAGGGCCCGGTCGGCCGGCGCGACCACGATCTTGAGATCGCTCCGCCTGGTGGCGCCCCGCAGGTCCTCGCGCTGCCGGGAACTGACCGTCTGGCCGGTCAACTCGAGCACCTCGAGGGCCCGCTGGATGCGCTGGCGGTCATTCGGCTGGATGCGCGCCGCCGCCGCAGGGTCCCGGCGGGCGAGTTGCGCGTGCAGCGCCGGCCAGCCCGCCACCGATGCCTGGTGGTCGATCCGGCGCCGGACCTCCGGGTCCGCCGCCGGCAACTCGGCCAGTCCCGACTGGAGCGCCCGGAAGTACAGCATGGTGCCGCCCACTAGCAGCGGCAGGCGGCCGCGACGCCGGATGTCGGCCATGGCGGCCGTCGCGTCCGCGAGGAAGCGCCCGGCCGAATACCGCTCGGCCGGATCCAGGATGTCCACGAGGTGGTGCGGAGCCCGGGCACGCACGTCCGGCCCGGGCTTGGCGGTGCCGATGTCCATGCCGCGAAACACCATCGCCGAATCGACACTGACGATCTCGAGCGGCAGGCTGGTCGCGAGGTCCACGGCAATGTCCGTCTTGCCCGCGCCAGTCGGCCCCATCAGCAGGATCGCCGGGCTCTCCATGCTCACCGTCCCCGCAGGAACAACCGGTCCAGTTCCTCGAGCGACACGCGCGTCCAGGTCGGCCGGCCATGGTTGCACTGATCGGCACGGTCGGTCCTCTCCATTTCGCGCAGCAGTGCGTTCATTTCCGCCAGGGTCATGCTGCGATTCGCTCTGACCGCCGCGCGACAGGCAATGCTCGCGAGAAGCTCGTTCTGTTTCTCGGCGATGCGGTGGGTCGCACCGTGCTCGGCCAGATCCGCCAGCGCGTCGCGCAGCAGTGCGGCGGCATCGCAGCCCGACAGCGCCGCAGGAACCTCGCGAATCGCCAGTCGCTCCGGTCCCAACCGGTCCACGACGAGGCCCGCTGCCGCGAGCTCCGCCGCGTGCTGCTCC